>JAFAFN010000442.1 GCA_023423475.1 Actinomycetes bacterium
TCACAGCACATAAATAAACAAAGCCTTTTGCCATAGGGATATACGTTATATCCGTAGACCACACTTGATTACTGCGCTGAATAGCCAACCCTTTGAGCAGATATGGATATTTACGGTGAGCTTGATTAGCCTGGCTTAAATTTGGTTTGCAATATAACGCCTGAATACCCATTTTCTTCATTAAAGTACGTGTATGACGTCGTCCTATATGATGCCCTTGACGTTTCAACAAATCACGCATCATACGACTGCCTGCAAAAGGATATTGCATATGTAATTCATCAATACATCGCATCAGTTTCAGATCTGATGAGCTAACAGGTTTTGGGCGATAATAATAACAACCACGAGAGACTTTCAATAACTTAGCTTTTTAGATACTGAAATCTGAAGTGAGTGGTCGATTAACTTTTGTGGTTGAAGCAGTCCAGTTTCTTCAACACACCTTCTAAAAAATCAATTTCTAATGCCTGCTCACCGATTTTTACATGTAACTTTTTAAGATCAATGGGGGGTTCTGATGGAGCTTTTGATTGATCGAAAGCTTGCGAGGAAGCTGAGATCAATTGATTTTTCCAGTCAATAATTTGGTTTTGATGAACATTAAACTCAGAACTCAATTCAGCATGTGTTTTTTCTGCTTTGATCGCAGCAAGTGCTACCTTAGCCTTAAAGTCGTTTGAATGATTTCTTCTTGGTCTACGTGCCATAAAATACTCCATATATTGATGTTTATAACATCATTTGAGGAGCAGAATATCAATTATAGGAGTTGTTCAAATTTCCGGATCCATCTCTGTTGAAATAAACGTTCAATATAACTGTTTTACTAATTAAAGTTATAAGTGGTTTCTTGAACTAAGAATAGCCGATAAAAGTGTAGCAAGTTGCTACACTCCTAGATAATATCCTTTCCGAAAATTTCATTTAGACGATCCTTGATGTCTTCCACAAATTTACTATCAGTTTTCAATTTATTTTTCATTTTTCTCTTAAAGTCACTTAAGCTCATTCCAACTTCAGCAAAATCCATTTGAAATAATGAATCATTGATAACAACGTTTGCTTGAGAGTCTGTGAGGCAACCTACAGTCTTAAACCACTTTTCAAGCTGTAAATAATTAGCATCATCATTAAAAATATACCATGAACGTACAGTGGTATCGAATTTTGCACCTAGATCTTTTACCTCAGCATTATCTTCAAATGGAACATCTAAGTAGATCTTTAATTTTTCGGCCTTTTTATTTTCAATTACAGGCTTTTCAAAACCACGATGATGTAGTTTAAATTTTACGCCTACAATAGGGCGTCCTTTTTTAATTGTTTCATATTCTAACTGTAGATCGGTGTTTTCATTAATTTCAGCTACAATTTTATCTAATACATAACGTCGAAAATCGACCCAACGGTCATATTTAGTTTCATTTATATCAATTAGAGCTTTGAGATTCTCTAATAATAATGGAACTTCGTAGATTTCTTGAGTCTTAAATTTGAATTCGTTTTTTATGAAATAGGTATAAAGACTCATACTTGCAACTGAATCTAGAGCAAATAAATGTTTTAGTTGGTATGTAGTAAAATTACCACCAGCTAATTGAGTAAAGTAAGGTAATACTTCACTGGTAAATCTGATTTGAAGTGCATTCTTTGAATCATCTTCCCATCTTAACTCACGGATAATAGGGACAACCGAGTGAACTCTTTTAGTCTTTTTCTTTATATCATCTACAGGTTCTTCAATTACAAAGTGCGCCACACGGGATGAAAGTTCTTTGTAAATTCGATCAATGGCTACATTAATTGAATTTCGCTTACTTAATCCCAGTAATTCAGCTAAATCATCTTTATACAGATAGATGTATGTTTGTTCACTAATCTCTTTATCGATATGATTCTTCTCACCGTAATTGGCAACAGCCATCGCATATAAAAGTGCTTTATATTCATTCGCTGACAATTCAATAGGTCGTATCAAACGATTGCTAGTACTTACAACCCCATTGTGACGAATATTACCTATGCAGTACGGGATTGAATCCAGCTCTTCTTTGTTATGGCTTAGTTCTGACATAAAGTGTATTAACTATTTTAAGTGTGCTTAACTTGATTATGCATGTTATATAAAAAAGTGGAAAAAGATTCAACACTTTCACCTAAAAAACCTAAGGTGGAATACTTGTCACCAAATTTAGGTAAAAATCAATTAAAGTGGAAATATATCTTTAAATTCCACCCCAAGATGACAAATACTCCACTTTTAGATGTTTTTGATTCTTTATAGAAATACGGATTGATGAATAAATACCCATAATGGATTTTAAATAATCAATTAACCTATTTCGATATGACAAGTTTTCCACCTTTAAAAACGCAGATCACTGAAAAAAAATATCGAGTTTAGTCATAAGAACAAAATTTCTGCATTCTAGGGTGAGTGCGTGAAATTCTTTCCACTCTTAGATCAATGAATATATCAAAAAATGGTGTAGTAAAAAAAAGCCTTGCAACTTTATCCACAATATTATTTTTGTAAGTGATTTTTTTTCCACTCTTGCACTTAAATTCACTAACTTATCAACATTGTAAATAATTGTTTTATATATATTTTAAATGATAATACATATATTTTATAATTAACAGTGAAAAACATTCCACCATAGTGACAAACACTCCACTTTTAAGTGACAAATATTCCACTTTACAGTGACAGATATTCCACTTTTAAGTGATCATCTTTCCACTTATAGAGGACAACTCTTCCACTTTAAGGTGACAAACCCTCCACCTTAAAGTTGATATGCTATTGTTTTTAAATAAAAAATATCAACTTAATTATTAATTAACTTAATTATTAATTACTATTAATTATTAAATAAGCTAGCTATATAAAACTTTAAATTTAAAATTGCTTTAGCGTTATACAAATGACTGTTTTAAATTTAAAAGGTGTAGTAACTTAGCCCAAAGTTATTTATATTAATAGTAATTGTAAATATAGAATGATTTGACAAGTATGTCTGCAAAAATTATTGCTGTTGCGAATCACAAGGGTGGTTGTGGTAAAACAACAACAGTTGTTCATTTAGCCTCTGAGCTAGCAAACTTAGGAAAAAAAGTGCTTGTAATCGATTTAGATCCTCAAGCAAATGCTAGCTTGCATATTGGTTTAAAACATCCAAGTGAAATTGGAGTAACAACCGCTGAGTTATTAGTAGGTGATGTCTCATTACTTACTGACGCTTTAGAAGAAGATACTAATTTTGATAATGTTTCACTAATTTATGGTTCTCTCAATTTAGGAAAAACTGAGGACCAATTAAAAGAAGATGCGCCAAGACCATCAGAAGAACTCACTACAAAATTAGAACTATTAAAAGATCTTTATGATTTTATTTTAATTGACTGCCCTCCAAGTTTAAAACTATTGACGAGTAATGCTTTAGCATCTTCAACACATGTAATTATCCCGATTGAATCTGGCTCACAATATGGTCTATATGGTGTTACAGACTTACTTAATCATTTAGAAAAAATAAAGCGAATCAATCCGGAGTTACAATTATTAGGTGCACTACTTATTAAGCACGATGAGAGACAAAATGTTTGTAAACTCATTCGTGATGAAGCATTTAAGCAAGTGGGCTATATTATGGAAACGACTATTCCACAAAGTACAAAAGTAAATCAAGCCGCAATTATGCAGCAGTCTTTACTTAAGCTAGACAAAAGTGGAAAGGTTCGAAAGGCTTTTGAAAGTTTAGCTAAAGAAGTTTTAGCTAAAGTTAACTGATTGAGAATTTTATGGCAACTGCAAAAGAACTTTTAGCTCAAAAGCTGAAACAAAATACTCAAAAGCATCAATTAGCTCAAAAAGATAATATCAAGGAATTAAAGGAATTTAGACGAAATGTCCCCATTGAAGACATTTCACGGAGTCCTTATCAACCGCGTAGAAAATTTGATGAGCAGGAAATCAAAGAACTGGCTGAATCGATCGATGAAGTTGGTTTGTTGCAACCCATCACTGTTCGTAAACTTGAAAATTTAAAATTTGAACTGATTGCAGGTGAACGTCGATTACGTGCGCATGAAATTCTAAAAAAATCGACCATTGAAGCAATTATTATTGATGCAAATAATGAAGAAGCTTCACTACTTACACTAGCTGAAAATTTAAAACGCCAGGATTTAACAGACTTCGAAATCTATATTGGTCTAGTAGGCTTGGATGAAAATTTAAAGAAAAATAAACAACGTTTAGCGAAGTCTTTAGGCTTAAATCGCGAAGACATGTATAAATATTTATCTTTTGAAAAGTTGCCTAAAGCCATCTTGAATGATTTGGTAAATGAGCCCCAGTTATTAGGTCGAACTGCTGCAACAGCTTTTAAAAAATTTCTTGCAGATCACGACGAAATAAAACAACGTGCTGAAAAAGCCTTGTTAACTGTTTGGACAAAAGTAAAGAATGGCCAACTTGAGCAAACTAAGGCTGTTGCACAAGCTACGAAATATCTAGTTCAAGATAATAATGACTCTCCATCAACATCGCTTGTAAAAAAAATTGAATATGCTGGGAAAGTTGCTGGAAATATTAAATTTAATGATAAGTTATTAAAGGTTTCTTTAAAAATTTCTCATTTTGATGATGCTAGTTTGGAAAAATTAGAAAATCTATTGAAAGAGTTGGTAGAGAAAAATCAAGAAGTGTAGCAACTTGCTACACTTCTTTTCTTTAAAATATGTCTGATAGTATAATCTTGGTGATACCTAGTAATAAAATTAATGTTAATTAAAAACAATTTTTTTATAATATATATTTATAAAAGTTAGATGCTGTTGACATTTGTTGTATAAAAAATAGTGAGAAAGTAAAATTCAATCGACAAACCACATTCCTTCTTGTTATGTATTACAACAATGCTGGCGCATAATCAATGGTCTAAGTCTTTAAATTATTATCAAATGATGCAAATCTAGAATAGGTTTCTATTGATGCATCTCATATGCGAGTGCATCAACATACGACCGGAGTGAAAGACCAAGCTATTTCTAATAACGTTGGTGGAAATAGTTCTAAAATCCATTTAGTTGTGGATGTGGATGGAAATCCTACTGAATTTATTATTAATGATACCAAGACACATGATTTGAAAGTGCATCTGATTTGTTTGATGTTTTGGATTTAAGTGAAAAGCCCATTACTCGCTTCTAGCTTAACCTTAGATAAAAGCGGATTAAGCAAAAGCTATGATGTTCGTCCCTTCATCATGCAGAGCAATGAAACCGACTACGACTTTATTAAACGACTTTTAGCTTCTGAAGGTGTAACTACACTGATTGATGAAGCACAGCATCAAGTATGGAGTTCATCTGAACAGATCAAACCACAAAAGCTACGCTTAATTGATGATAATGCCCAATTTCAAGCATTAGATCGTCGCAATATTCGTTTTCATCGAAGTAGTGCTACAGAATGACAAGACATTATCACAGCATTCACAGGATTGCGTTCTCTACAACTAACTGCGGTACACCTTCAAAGATGGCAAGCAGATGCTTTAGCACAAGAAGAAGGTGCAGGCTCGGTACTCACAAAACATCAGCATTCAGATAATCAAGATGTAGTAAGTTTAGGCTTAGAACAAGCCTTTCACATCAGTCCTGCATGGATACAAGACCTCAAAGGTGAAGATGGTGCAACTCAGTCTGGCAACAAACAAATTGAAAAACTGAATGAAAATTTAAGCAAATACTTCAATTCGCAAGCCAAGTACTTTAGTGCGACTTCAACAGTACGTGATGCACATGTCGGGTATTGGTTTAAGTTCAAAGAACATCCTAAAATTGATCAACATGAAGGTTCCGATCAAGAGTTTCTAATCACAGCAAAGACCTTTTATAACCAAAATAATTTGCCTAAAGATCTAACTGACCAAGTCACCGCCTTACTCAAAGAAAGCCATTGGCAACAGCCCGAAATTCATACCAACAATCAAGATGAGCGCCAAGCCAATAACCTTATTTTACAACGTCGAAACATTGACATTGTTCCACCTTACAGGCCACTTGAAGATCGCCCTAAGACCCACCCACAACGTGCCAAAGTCGTAGGCGTCGAGGGTGAAGAAATTCATGTCGATGAATGGGGACGGATTATAATCCGTTTTCTGTTTACTCGAACAGATGACCATATGCATGACAATGGTTCAGGCGCGAATAATATTGACACTGACTCAGCGTGGGTAGATGTGCTCACCCCTTGGGCAGGAGAAGGTTATGGTTCACGGTTCTTACCGCGTATTGGTGAGATTGTGGTGATTAATTTCTTTGATGGCAATATCGACCGACCATATGTCGTTGGTCGCATTCATGAAGCACATCGTAGTCCAACTAAGTTTGATCAAAAAGGACAACTTCCCGATACCATGAAGCTTTCAGGGATTCGCTCCAAACAAGTCCAAGGCGATGGCTTTGGCCAACTTCGTTTTGACGATACGACTGGACAGATCAGCACACAACTACAAAGTAGTCATGGGGCATCACAGCTCAATCTAGGTAATCTTAGCCATCCGAAAGAGACAGACACGAGTGATGGACGTGGTGAAGGTTTTGAATTGCGAACAGATCAATGGGGAGCACTGAGAGCTAAGCAAGGATTACTCCTTTCTACCTATAAACAAGACAATGCATCAGGCAATCAATTGGATGTAGCAGAAACCAAATCGCAACTGGAATCCAATCTCAATAATTCTAAAGCCCTCAGTGAAGTAGCCAAAAATCAACAAACCGATCCTTTAGAAGTATTAGACAATCTGAAGCAATTTATAGAACAAATTGAACAAGAAAGTGAGGTTAAAGCAAAAGCCTTTAAACAAGCCATTATGGTATTAACTTCACCAAACTCTATTGCACTAACGACCAATGAAGATGTACATCTATCAGCAGATGGTCAAATCAGTCATAGCGCTGGTGATAGTATTAACTTGAGTACACAAAAGAGTCTACTTGCACATGCACAAAGTAAAAACAGTTTATTTGCAGCTCACGAAGGTGCAAGAGTGTTTGCTTGTAAGGGGGAGATTGAAATACAAGCTCAGGGGGATGGAGCGGATTTGATTGCCCGTAAAGGGATTCAAATTATTTCAACAGAAGATACGGTTTATATCACTAGTCCGAAAGAACTCATCCTGACTGGAGGCGGTTCACAGCTCAAGATTAATGGTTCAGGTATATTTCCTACGACTAGTGGCAAGTTTGAGGTAAAAGCTGGACAGCATAAGTTTGTGTGGGGGGGGAGTAAAACAAATTATGTTTTACCACACTTACCACTTACTGAAATCAAAAAGGATGACTTAGTTCTAGAATATTTACATAGTGATGGCTCACCTGTAAAAGGTGCTGAATTTGAAGTTTTACTTTCAGATGGAAGTCGAAAAAAAGGTAAATTAGACGATAAAGGCAAAGCTGTTGTTAAAGGTGTTCCAGCTGGTAGAGCCAAAATTCAATATGGAGAAGATCAGTCTGAAGATGACTTTCCTCCTCATGAAATTGATGATTGGTTTATTCAACAAGACTTAGAAATATCGAATAATAATGAAAATTAGAGAATAAAATGTCGACAGAAAATCAAGCTTTTTGGAATAAAATTGCTAACCGTTCTACTGATATACAGCAACAGTTTTGGTACGGTGCTGAAAAACTTGCACAACATATTCAGGATAGCCCAGCTAACTATCTTACATATAGAGAATATGACACAAGTAAACCAGATCCGAATCTATCGTGGTGGGAAAAAATATTCTTTTATCAAGGTCAAGCTGCGATTAACGAGAGTGTGACAAATCATAATATTGCGGTGGCTGTAATAGATAAAAGTAGCTGGATTTGGGGAATGTTAAAGGGTGATTTCAATAAGAATCCTACGATGTCACAAATCACTTTTTAAATAATCTATGTCGAGATAAAATTTAATGAATAATTCATCTGTCACATTTGTTACTGGTTGTGCTATCAGCCAATCTAATTTTTATATAACATCTAATCTTGATAATTTGGATACTTGGGACCTGTTTTCAAAAACTTTTATTTATAAATATCAATCCGATGATTGGATAGATATGGATTTAGATGGTTGGAGAGTTGTTTCTGTTGCTTATTTTGAAAATTCTGGAATCTCTTCATTACTTGCACTTGAACAAGATGGTGACTTAGTAATATTTCAAGAAAATAATAATAAACTCGAAAAAATACGTGAGACAGACGACTCTAAAATACAAGGACAATTCAATCGAATTAGAACTATTGATAATTCATTATATGTTTGTGGCGATGGCGCACAGATTTATACAAATATTGGTA
>JAFAFN010000463.1 GCA_023423475.1 Actinomycetes bacterium
GCGCTCTACTTGCTGAGCCGGGTGATGGACCTGCCCACCTCCATGCCCCTGCGGACCGGAGACGGTGCCACCCCCGTGGTGCTCCACCCTGCCGGAGCGGATCGGAGTCAGGTGGACACCGACGGGATCGCCCTGCGTGGTGTCGCCACCGCCGGCGACGGCAAGGGGGTCGACCTGTCGGCCGCGTTGGCGTCCGTGGCGGCGGACGGCCACGGCGTCGTGCTCTGCGAGGGCGGTCCGTCGCTGCTCGGTGCGCTGCAACGCGACGGCCTGCTCGACGAGCTGTTCGTGTCGATCTCTCCGATCGTCGCCGGTGGGAACCAGCTGGGGCTGTTGGGACGCGGCGAACAGACCCCGACGCCGCTGCGGCTCAGTGCGCTGCACGAGGCCGACGGCATGCTGCTCGCCGACTACGTGGTGGAGCGGCCGACCGGTCGGTGAGTCAGACGTCCGGGGCGGTCGGTTCGGCCGCGCCGAGCAGTTGGATCTCTCGCTCGAAGTCCTCGGGATCCTCGAACGCCTTGTAGACGCTCGCGAACCGCAGCGCCGCCACGGGATCGAGTCGACGGAGCTCGTCGAGGACCAGCTCACCGATCTGTGCGGCCTCGACCTCTCCGGCAGGCAGCCGCAGCTCGACCGCGGCAGCGAGCCCGGTGATCGACGACTCGTCGACCGGTCGCCCCTTGCACGCCGAGCGCACGCCGACCTCGATCTTGCAGCGATCGAAGGGATCACGACGCCCGTCCCGCTTGCGCACGACCGGTGCGGACTCCTCGAGCCGCTCGAACGTCGTGAAGCGCGCGGCACACTCCTCGCACTGTCGGCGTCGGCGGATCGAGGATCCGTCCTCCGCAGCTCGAGAGTCGACCACACGGTCCTCGAGCGCTCCACACTCGGGGCATCGCATGGCGACGAAACTACCCGCAGTGTGGGCACGTCGCACCCCAGGGATCAGGAGCGAGGCAGGACGAGCACCTGACCAGCGCGCAGCATGCCCTGCCCGGTGACAGCGTCCGGATTGGCCTGGATGAGCCGGTCGACGACGCCCCGGGGGTCGGCGTCGGGCTCGAGGCGCTGGGCGATGGCCCAGAGCGTGTCGCCGGATTCGACCCGGTAGCTCTCGCCGGCGATCGGCCGGGTGGGGGCCGACTCGACGGTGAAGGCACTGATGGCC
Source organism: Actinomycetes bacterium (assembly GCA_023423475.1). Taxonomy (GTDB): domain Bacteria; phylum Actinomycetota; class Acidimicrobiia; order Acidimicrobiales; family Microtrichaceae; genus JAFAFN01. Next base: position 1,175 of record JAFAFN010000463.1, read on the forward strand.
GCACCTGCGAGCTGCACGACGACGAACAGCACGACGGCGGCGACGACGGCCACCAGCACCCGGCGACGGAGGAAGGTCCGCCGCTGGAGCTGGACCGAGCGGGAGCGGCCGCCCTCGATGAGCCGGAGCGGAGCAGCGGGCCGTGCGGTGGCGGGGCGGGACGGTGCGGTGATGCCGAGACCGGTGTGGATGTCGATGACTGCAGCCATGGAGGCATTCTCCTGAAGGGGTGTGACACTGACGCCACGGACGGGCGGTTCTCGGCAGCGGGCCGAACGAACGTTCGACCCCAATGAACACGAACAGCTGTTCGATGTCAAGGGTTCGATCGAACGGATGTTCCACCACCTCGTCCACCCGTGGTGCTACGGTGACCAAACACCTGTTCGAACCCGCCCGGAGGCTCCGATGTCCGACGCTCAGCTCACACCACGGCAGCAGGAGATCCTCGAGTTCATCGAGAAGACCGTCGGCGAGCGCGGCTACCCGCCATCGGTGCGCGAGATCGGCAACGCGGTCGGCCTGGCCTCGCCGTCGACGGTGCACAGCCACCTCGCGACCCTGCAGAAGGGCGGCTACCTGCGACGCGATCCGTCGAAGCCCCGGGCGATGGAGGTTCTCGCCGACACCGCCAGCGGCACCACCGCCGAGCGCCGGCCCACACGCCACGTGCCGCTCGTCGGCGACGTCGCCGCAGGTGTGGGCGTGCTCGCCCAGGAACAGGTCGAAGAGCTCGTGCCGCTCCCCGCGGACTTCACCGGCGACGGCGAGCTGTTCATGCTGAGGGTCCGCGGCGAGTCGATGATCGACGCTGGCATCCTCGACGGCGACTTCATCGTCGCCCGCGTGCAGACCAAGGTCGACAACGGCGACGTCGTGGTCGCGGGCATCCCTGGCGACGAGGCCACCGTCAAGACGTGGTTCCGCCGTGACGGACAGGTGGTCCTCGAGCCGTCGAATCCGACCATGGAACCGATGCACTTCGACCCGTCAGAGGTCCAGGTGTATGGCAAGGTCGTCACGGTGCTCCGCAAGCTCTGAGCCGTGGCCCAGGAGGCGCCGTGCCACGCCGGGGCGGCGCTCAGTTCGAGTGGAGCTCAGTTCGAGTGGAGCCCAGTCCGAGTGGCGCTCAGTTCGAGTGGAGCGCGGCGTTGAGTCCCTCCGACCACGTGCCCGAGCGTGCCAGCACCTCGACGGTGCCGGTGGCGGAGTTGCGACGGAAGAGCAGGTCGTCGCTGCCGTTGAGGTCCTTGGCCTTCGCCGTGGTGCCGTCGGGCAGCGTGACGATGGTCCCCGCGGTCACGTACAGCCCGGCTTCGACGATGCAGCGGTCGCCCAGCGAGATGCCGATGCCGGCGTTGGCGCCGATGAGGCAGTTCGAGCCGACCGAGATGACCTCTTTGCCGCCGCCGGAGAGGGTGCCCATGATCGACGCACCGCCGCCGACGTCGGA
>JAFAFN010000586.1 GCA_023423475.1 Actinomycetes bacterium
CCACTCGGCGTTCCGCGATGACGACGGCCTTCGCGCCGCAACGGAGCGGGCCGCACGCCACGGCTTCACTGGCAAACTCGCGATCCACCCTTCGCAGATCGAGGCGATCAACGCCGGGTTCTCGGTCTCCGCCGACGACCTCCGGGAGAACCTGGCGATCATCGCTGCGTTCGACACCGATCCAACCGCTGGCGTCGTCGCCATCGACGGTCGCATGTACGACCGACCACATCTGGTCCAGGCCCAGCGGATCGTCGAGCGAGCGCAGCGCTCCCCGTCCCTACCTGAGGGGACATCATGACTTCGACGCAGCATGCGCCCGTCTGGTCGCCCTCAGACCGCGACGCGCACGACCGGCTACAGAACTTCGTTGACCAACTCCGGACACCGAGTCGACCCGCCGGCGTCGGCTACGACGCCGTCTGGCGGTGGTCGGTCGACGAGGCCGGCGACTTCTGGAGCGCCATCGCCGACGAACTTGGACTTTGGAAGGTCGAGCCGACGGCGTCGCTCGTCGACCCGACGATGCCGGGATCACAGTGGTTCCCGGGCGCTGAGCTCAACTACGTGGACGTCGCGCTACGCCGCCGCGGTCCGGCGACCGCGATCGTCGCTCTGGACGAGACCGGGGCAGAGGAGTCACTCACCTGGGACGGTCTCGCCGACCTGGTTCGACGCGCGGCAGCAGGGATGCGCCGTCTCGGTGTCGTTCGTGGTGATCGAGTCGCCGCGTACGTTCCGAACCGGCTCGAGTCGGTGATCGCGTTCCTCGCGTCGGCGTCGATCGGGGCCATCTGGACAGCGACGTCGCCCGACTTCGGCGACGAGAGCGCGCTCGAACGATTCGGCCAAGTGGAGCCGTCGCTTCTGCTCGTCGTCGACGGCTACCGGTACGCCGGACGCCACCACGATCGGAGCGAAACGGTCGCGGCGCTGGTCGCCGGACTCCCGACAGTGCGCCACGTCGTCAACCTCCCCGGGTCGGACGCCCCAGGTCTGACATGGGACGAGCTGGTCGCTCCGACAGATGAACCGCTCGAGACCGAGCCCGTGCCGTTCGACCATCCCCTCTGGATCGTCTACACGTCCGGCACGACCGGTCGGCCAAAGTCGATCGTCCACGGCCACGGCGGAGTCGCCCTCGAGCATCACAAGCTGCTGAGGTACCAGCTCGGCCTCACCCCCGACGACACCTTCTTCTGGTTCAGCACGACCGGTTGGGTGATGTGGAACATCCTCGTGGGCGGACTCATCGTCGGGACGCAGGTCGTGCTCTACGACGGCAGCCCGACCCATCCCGGGACCGACCGGCTCTGGGACGTCGCGGCGTCCACCGGCACGACGTTCCTGGGACTGAGCGCGGGTTTCGTCCAGGCCTCGATGGCCGACAGCCATCAGCCGGGAGTGGGTCGCGACCTCGATCGGGTGCGATCGGTCGGCATCACCGGCTCACCGCTGCCCGCAGCCGGTTACCACTGGCTGCGGGACCAACTCCGCCAGCCGTTCATCGCGTCCATCAGCGGCGGGACCGACGTGGCGACCGCGTTCATCGGCAGCACACCGACGTTGCCCGTGCACGCCGGCCGCCTCCAACGTCCGTGCCTTGGTGTCGATGCCGTGGCCTTCGACGACGTTGGAACGACGATCGTCGGCACTCCCGGTGAGCTGGTCGTGCGGCAGCCCGTACCGTCGATGCCGCTGTGCTTCTGGGGCGACAACGGGGACCGCTACCAGTCGGCCTACTTCGATCGCTTTCCCGGGCTCTGGTGCCATGGCGACTGGATCGAGTTCGGCGAGGACGGTTCGAGTGTCGTCCACGGAAGATCGGACGCCACGCTCAACCGTGGTGGCGTCCGGATGGGTAGCAGCGACTTCTACCGAGTACTCGAGGGGATGCCAGAGCTCAGCGATGCGGTCGTGCTGGATACGACCAGCATCGAGGAGCCGAAGGGTCGACTGGTCCTCGTGCTCGCCGCCGCGTCGGAGTCCGTAGCGCCCGAGGAGCTGGCCGAGAAGACTCGGAGCACGCTTCGTCGGGCGCTCAGCCCCCGGCACGTGCCGGACGGCATTGTGGTCGTCGACCGCCTGCCACGCACGTTGAACGGCAAGCGGCTGGAGGTCCCGATCAAGCGACTCTTCCAGGGCGTCCCCACTCACCAGACCGTCGACTCCAGCGCGATCGACGACATCGAGGCTTGGAACGACCTCGTCCTCGCCGCCGAGAAGTGGCGCGCTGACACCGCCAACTGACATCTGCTTCCACGACTCGAAACACCAGGAGACGCACATGCCCGGCTTGTACTACGACGAATTCGACGTCGGCCAGACCTTCGAACACCCGATCCGCCGGACGCTCACAGAGGCCGACAACGTCTTCTTCACGGCGCTCACCCACAATCCGGCGGCGCTGCACCTCGATGAGGAGTACGCACGGGGCACCGAATTCGGACAGCGGATCGTCAACAGCGCGTTCACCTTGGGGCTCATGGTCGGCATCTCAGTCGGCGACACCACCCTGGGCACGACGGTCGCCAACCTCGGCTGGGACAAGGTCCGGTTCCCGAAGCCGTTGTTCCACGGCGACACGATCCGGGTCGAGACCGAGGTGCTCGAGCTACGCGACAGCGCCTCACGGCCCGACAACGGCATCGTTGTGTTCGTCCATCGTGCGATGAACCAGAAGGACGAGCTGGTGGCGACGTGCGAGCGCTCGGCGCTGATGCACCGCCGGCCGGCAGCATGACCGGTCGCAGCTGGAGCTGCTAGGCGATCGCCGTCCCAGCTCGGAGCTCCGCAATCCGATCGGCCGACAGTCCCAGCTCGCCGAGCACTTCGTCCGTGTGCTGCCCGATATGGGGCGGCGGGCGGCCGATGCTGCTTGGGGTGCGGCTGAACCGGGGGGACGGTGCCGGCTGCACCACTCCCGCCACCTCGGTGAAGGTTCCACGCTCGACGATGTGGGGGTGGGTCGGAGTCTCCTCCATCGTGAGGACCGGGGCGAAGCACACATCGGTGCCCTCAAGGAGATCGCACCACTCGTCGCGCGTCCTGCTACGGAAGACCGTGGCGAAGCGCTCTTTGAGCGCGGGCCACTGGGTCCGGTCGTTCTGGCGAGGCAGCTGCTCAGCGTCGAGACCGATGAGCTCAAGCAGCTCAGCGTAGAACTGAGGCTCGATCGACCCGATGGAGATGAACCTGCCGTCGGCGGTCTCGTAGGCGTCGTAGAAGTGGGCGCCGGTGTCGATGAGGTTCGTACCCCGCTCGTCCTGCCAGCCTCCCATCGCCCGAAACGACCAGATCATCGACATCAGAGTGGCGGCACCATCGACCATCGCTGCGTCGATCACCTGGCCCTCCCCGGACCGGGACGTCTCCAGCAGTGCCGCGCAGACACCGAGCGCGAGCAACATGCCACCACCGCCGAAGTCCCCGATCAGGTTCAACGGGGGCGTCGGTGGCTGCCCTGCCCGCCCGAGCGGGTCCAAGGCGCCGGCGAGCGCGATGTAGTTGATGTCGTGACCTGCTGCGCGGGCGTACGGGCCGTCCTGCCCCCAGCCAGTCATGCGGGCGAACACCAACCGAGGATTCCGGTCGAGGCAGACCTGAGGACCGAGTCCGAGACGTTCCATCACACCGGGGCGGAAGCCCTCGATGAGGACGTCGGCGCTGGCGACCAGCTCGAGCACGGTCTCGATCCCGTCCGGGTGCTTCAGGTCGACGCCAACCGACCGGCGACCCCGCCCCAGGACGTCGCGAGGCGGATCGGCGGGATCACCACCGCGGACGCTCACCGAGCGGTCGACGCGGATCACCTCCGCGCCGAGATCGGCAAGCATCATCGCCCCGAACGGTCCCGGACCGATACCGGCGATCTCGATGATCCTGGTCCCCGTGAGTGGGCCCACCTGGTGTACCTCCGAAATGAGTGGACGGACTGGCGATCAGTCGGCGGCTTGGCCTGTGGGGTCGAGGAGGAACGTCGCCCAACCGCGGAGGTGGACGCCGCCGGATTCGCGGGTGCACAGCAGTTCCACGTCCACCGTGGTTCCGTCGTCGTGGACCTGCGTCGCTGTCACCGTGCCTGAGTAGGTCAACACGTCGCCGGGCCATGCCTGCTCGCGGAACTGCACCCCAAAGCGCCGGAGGTTCTCCGGACCGAGCCAGTCCACGGCGTAGGCCGCCATGACTCCCGCCTGACGCATGCCAACGGCGAAGGGGCCGGGCTGGCCTGCCTTCGTGGCGAAGTCGGCGTCGTGGTGGATGGGATTGAAGTCGCCCGACGCGCCCTGGTAGCGAACGAAGTCGGTGATGGTCAGGGGGTGGTCGACCAGCGGAGCGACTGTCGCTCCGACCACGATGGAGTCATCCACGATCGCGCTCCTTTGCAGCGGTTTCGATCAATGTCGAACGGGACTCGGCGGCGAGCTCCCCGTCGCGGCGGAACTCGGTGAGCACCTCGTAGAACGTCATCGAGCCACCACGACGCCCCGCCTTCTCGTAGACCTTGTCGATCCGGGAGAGGCCGTCGAGTACGTCGCCGACAGCGATCGGTGGGCCGTGGAAGACGAACTCCTGCTCACCGTGAAGGACGCGCGCAAGATCGATGCCGGCACCTCGCAGCGGGTTCGCCTCAGGCTGTTGCCAGAATCCCATTGTCACCAGAAAGATCGGTGGAGCGAGAGCGGCGCCATCGGCTCCGTCCATCGGCGGCGTGGTGTTCGACCGGGTCGCCTTCGCCAGCTCGCGGGCCTTGCCGAGTTCGACGCGCATGCGGAAGGGTTGACCGGTCCTGCCGACGAGCTCCGTCGGCGATGTAGGACGAGCGCCGCTCATGCGGCCCGCTCGAGGATGTGCACTCCACACGCCGAGCTCAGCCCGATGACGTGAGCCAGCCCGACCCGGGCGCCCTCGATCTGGCGATCGCCGGCTTCGCCCCGCAGGTGGTGGCACACCTCCCAGACATTCGCGATGCCGGTCGCGGCGATGGGGTGACCCTTCGACTGGAGGCCGCCGGAAACGTTGACCGGGGTCGAGCCATCACGCCAGGAAGCTCCGGACTCGAAGAAGTCGACGGCGCCACCCGGCTCGCACAGTCGGAGATTGTCGTAGTGCACCAGCTCTGCAGTGGCGAAGCAGTCGTGCAGCTCGACGAGGTCGAGGTCCTCGGGACCGACACCCGCGGCTTCGTAGGCCGCGTCCGCGGCCCGGCGGGTAAGCGTGTTGATGTCCGGGAGGACCTGACATGCGTCCTCCCACGGGTCCGAAGTGAGGATCGACGCAGAGATCTTCACTGCTCGGCGCTGCTGCTCCAGGGAGAGTGTCTTGAGCTTGGCACCCGAGACCACCACCGCCGCCGCTGCTCCGTCGCAGTTCGCGGAGCACATGGGTCGGGTGTTCGGGTAAGCGATCATGACGTCGTTCATGATCTCGTCGAGACTCAGTCGCTTCTGATAGGCGGCGAGCGGGTTGAGGGTCGAGTGGGAGTGGTTCTTCTCGCTGATCCGAGCGAACAGCTCGAACGAGGTGCCGCCGTATCGGTGGCCGTACTCCATGCCGATCTGAGCGAAGATGCCTGGCATCGCGTTGGTCCCGATGCGCCCGTCCGTCGACGTCACGGCGCCGACGCGGCCCGACGGTTCGAACGTCTTCCGCTCTGACTTGGCCTTGCCGCCCGAGCCGAGCAGACCGGCTCCGGCCAGCTTCTCGACGCCCACAGCGAGACCCATGTCGCACTCGCCGGCCTTGACGGCCATCACCGCGGTCCGCAGCGCCGTCGCTCCCGTAGCGCACGCGTTGGCCACGTTGTAGA
>JAFAFN010000008.1 GCA_023423475.1 Actinomycetes bacterium
GTGATGACCGAGCACGTCGAGCGGTGGACCTGGTCCTCGGGAGCGACGGTCGACCTGCCCTTCGTGTCGGTCCACGTCTTCGAGGGCGACAAGATCGTCCGCTGGTGGGACTACTGGGACATGGGCACGCTCATGAACGCCGCCCCCGAGGAGTGGGTCGTGCACATCATGGCGGGCTACAAGTAGCCGAGCATGGCGGCCGAGCGGCTGCCCGCTCAGTTCTGCCCGACTCAGTTCTGGGAGTCGAGCTCCGGGGTGGGCTCGGTCCCGTCGCACAGCGAGCTGCAGAACTTCTGCAATCGCTGCGCGGTCTCGGGTGGGACGTCGGGCCGGCAGCGACCCAGCGCCTCGAGGATCCGCTGGTAGGTCGCGAACTCGGACTCGCACGGCGGACAGTCACCCAGGTGCTCGGCCACCAGCGCGCCCGTGCCGGGGTCGGTGTTGTGGTCGAGGTAGGCCTGGATCAGCTCGTTCGCCTCGGTGCACGACATCTGGCCGGGACCGCCGCACAGGCCCGAGGCCTCGGACAGCGGGACCAGCGGGGTCACCAACGACGGCGGGTCGACCGGGTCGGGGCTCATCGCGCTGCTCCTGTGGTGTCATCCGCTCCCGGAACGCCCGGCGTCTCGTCGACGAGGGGTTCGAGTGCGGTGTCGCGGACGGGACCGGGGCCGAACCCCGCCGGGACCAACAGGTCGCGGATGCGGCGCCGTGCCCGGTGCAGCCGGCTCATGACGGTGCCGAGGGGCACGTCGTGCACGTCGGCCGCCTCTTGGTAGGTCAGCCCGTCGACGTCGACGAGCTCGACCACGCGGCGGAAGTTCTCGGGCAGCTCGGCGAGCGCCGCGGTGACCGCCGAGTCGAACTCGTGGTCCTCGGCGCGCTTCTCGACCTCGTCGGCCTCGGTCCGGGGGCCGCGCTCCTCGGCGATGTCCGGATCGGACAGCAGCTCGGGACGCCGCCGACGGTGTCGGTTGCGCTCGGTGTTGCGCAGGATCGTCAGCAACCAGGCCCTCGGGTAGCGACCGTCGAAGCTCTCGATCGCCTTGTAGGCGCGCAGCAGGCTCTCCTGGACGAGGTCCTCGGCGTCGGCCCGGTTGCGCGTGAGCGACATGGCGACCCGCCACATGACGTCGACCTCGGGCAGGACCAGCCGGTTGAAGACCTGGTCGCCCGTCTCTCCGTCGTACACACGTGACGCCGGTGGGGGCGCCTGCGGATGTGGTGCCACAGCAACGGTCATGTCATCGGGAACAGCGTCACCCTGCTCGGGATTCCCGGGTCCGCCGTCGACAGCCATCGACACCACGCTACCGCCGCGCCCCTGTCACGGGAACACCGGCCCGACGGCCGTCTGACGGGTCGTCAGGTACCCTGTGCGCACCGAGAAGTGAGCGCCGCGGACCCCTCGTCGGCGCCGTCGATCCAGGGGGAAGTGCGATGACCGACTACAAGCAGCTCTACATCGGCGGCGAGTGGGTGGACCCGGCGGGCCAGGACCGCTTCGAGGTCACCAACCCGGCGACGCTCGAGACCATCGGGTCGACGCCCGAGGGCACCACCGAGGACATCGACCGTGCGGTCGCCGCAGCACGCGCCGCGCTCGAGTCCGGCCCGTGGGCGAACAGCACCAAGGCCGAGCGGCTCGAGATCATGCGTTCGCTCCAGGCGAAGCTGACCGAGGCGTCCGACGAGCTCGCCAACCTGGTCACCGCCGAGGTCGGCGCCACGATCCTGTTCTCGCACTTCGGTCAGATCGGCGCCACGAACTTCGTGCTCGACGCCTACATCAACGTGCTCGACGCCTACGAGTTCGAGGAGGTCCGCCCGGACCTGCTCGGCCCTGCGCTCGTGCGCAAGGAGCCGGTCGGCGTCGTCGCCGGCATCATCCCCTGGAACGTCCCGCTGTTCATCTCGATGCTGAAGTTCGCGCCGACGCTCGCGTCCGGCTCGACGATGGTGCTCAAGCCCGCGCCGGACACGCCGCTGTCCGCGTTCCGCTTCGCCGAGCTCGCCGCCGAGGCCGGTGTGCCCGCCGGCGTGCTCAACATCGTCCCTGCCGACCGAGAGGTCAGCGAGTACCTGGTGCGCCACCCGGGCGTCGACAAGGTCTCGTTCACGGGCTCGACCGCGGCGGGTCGCAAGATCGGCGCCATCTGCGGTGAGCAGCTCAAGCGCTGCACCCTCGAGCTCGGCGGCAAGTCCGCCGCGATCCTCATGCCCGACGTCGACATCGAGGCCGTCGCCGAGGAGCTGCTCGCCGCCGGCATCATGAACAACGGCCAGGCGTGCGTCGCCCAGACCCGCATCCTCGCCCCGCAGTCGCGCTACGACGAGATCGTCGGTGTGCTCAGCACCCAGATGGCCGCGCAGATCGTCGGCGACCCGACCGACTTCGGCACCAACGTCGGACCGCTCATCAACGAGGCCCAGCGCGACCGCGTCGAGGGCTACATCAACATCGGCGCGGAAGAGGGCGCACGTGTCGCCGTCGGCGGCAACCGGGCCGACACGGGCCAGGACGGCTGGTTCGTCGAGCCGACGCTGCTGGTCGACGTCACCAACGACATGCGCGTCGCCCAGGAGGAGATCTTCGGACCGGTCGTATCGGTCATCTCCTACGACGACGTCGACGACGCCGTGCGCATCGCGAACGACTCCGACTTCGGCCTGTCCGGCTCGGTGTGGGGCGCGAACGTCGACGAGGCGATCGACGTCGCCCGCCAGGTGCGCACCGGCACCTACGGCGTGAACATGTACGGCATGGCGTTCGGCTCGCCCTTCGGTGGCTACAAGCAGTCGGGCCTCGGCCGCGAGCTCGGCCCCGAGGGTCTCGAGGAGTTCCTCGAGTACAAGACGATCAACCTGCCCGCCGGCACGGAGCCGACGCTCAAGTACTGAGCCGGGCTGCGCTCCGGCGCACCCGAACCCATCGACGAACTCCGCCTCGGACTCGGTGCTCCGGCACCGACTCCGAGGCGGATGTCGTTGTGGTGGCGGGCGATCCTCAGTCGAACTCGACCGGATGGTCGAGTCCGGCGAGCTTGTCGGGGTTGATGAGGATCCGGACCACCGAGATCGCACCGTCGTCGTCACGGTCGGCCACCATGGCGACGGTCATCTCCGGTGATCGGAGCACCAGCGCGGGGGCGGCGTTGACCTGTTCGAAGGCGATCTCGCCGTCGGTCGGCAACCGGTGGGTCAGGTTCACCATCAGGCGTGCGACCTTGGCGGGGCCCAGCACGGGGCGGCGTGCGGCCCGGCGGTTCGGACCGCCGTCGCTCACCAGCACCACCTCGGGCGACAGCAACGACAGGACCGCATCGAGGTCGCCGAGCATGAGGGCACCGACCAGGTTCGCGAGCTGCTCCTCGTCGACCGGGGTCGCGTGGTCGCGTTCCTCGCGCACCTTGCGGCGTGCCCGACTGGCGATCTGACGGCACGCCTCGGGCGAGCGATCGACCATCGTGGCGATGTCCGCGTATGGCTCCCCGAAGACGTCCGCGAGCAGGAACACGGCTCGCTCGACCGGGCCGAGGCGATCGAGCACGACGAGGAAGCCGAGCGTCATCGACTCGGCGAGCTCGGTCGCCTGCTCCGGGTCGCTACCCGGCAACGCCGAGGGGGCCGACCTGGTGGACACCGGTTCCGGGAGCCACGGCCCGACGTAGTCCTCTCGTCGACGGCGCTGCGTGCGAAGTCGGTCGAGCGCCAGGCGCGTGCTGGCGGTCGTCAGCCAGGCCGCGGGGTTGCGGATCTCGTCGTGGTCGACGCGCTGCCAGCGCAGCCACGCCTCCTGCACGACGTCCTCGGCGTCGCTGAGCGACCCGAGCATCCGATAGGCGAGTCCGGTGAGGCGCGCCCGTTCGGCCTCGAAGGTTGCTGCTGGGTCTACCCCGGCGTCCGGATCGCTCACGGGGTTCATCGTGCACCCTGGGGCGTCCCGCGTGTGGCGTGGGCACGCGCGGCTCGGGTCGCCGCGGGCTCCGCGGCTCTGCCGACGGCGAGCTCCGCTGCGCGGCGACCGCTCGCGAGCGCGGCGTCCGCGAGCAGGCCCTCGCGGCCGACCCAGTCCCCTGCGATGTAGAGCCCGTCGACACCCGGCACCGTGACGGCCGGCCGGCCGGCGAGTCCGCCGGTCGAGGGCCGGGGAAGGCCGCCGCACACGACCATCTTGTGGAGGAACCGCTCGGCGACGACGTCGTCGGACGTGAGCCCCACGCGGGCCGCGTGGGCCCACAGGTCCCGACGGTCCTCGTCGCTCGTGCGGGCGCCGTAGCGGACGACGTGCACGACGGTGATCCCGTCGGGCGCGAGCGACGCGGCGGCCGGCGTGTGGCGCGACAGGTACAGCGGCACGCCGACGCCGAGCAGCAGCGGGTGCTGCGGTGGTCGGCGCACGCCGAGCTCGAGGCACGCGGCCGTCACCGGCTCGGTGAGGCCGCTGCGGTCGAGTGCGACGGGCAGCAGGCGTTCGACCGCGTCGGGTCCGCCCGTCGCCACGACGACCGATCTGGCGACGACGCTGCGTGACGAGGTGCGGACGACCCAGGCCGACGGCTCCGACGGGTGAGGATCGACCGACCGGAC
>JAFAFN010000140.1 GCA_023423475.1 Actinomycetes bacterium
GCGGTCACGGATGCCGTGACGGACGGCTATATACGCCGGGGATATATCACCAGCCGGGCCTTTCTGACAGAGCAGGACCTTTCAGGGGGCATACTGCACATAACGGTCATGGAAGGCAGGCTGCAGCAAATCCGGGCGGAAGGCGCTGACCTTCCTGGCCGCACCCTGAAGATGGTTTTCCCGGGAATGGAGGGGAAGGTTCTGAACCTGCGGGATATTGAGCAGGGGATGGAGCAGATTAACCGTCTGCGTACGGAGCCGGTACAGATTGAAATATCGCCCGGTGACCGTGAGGGATGGTCGGTGGTGACACTGACGGCATTGCCGGAATGGCCCGTCACAGGGAGCGTGGGTATCGACAACAGCGGGCAGAAGAATACCGGTACGGGGCAGTTAAATGGTGTCCTTTCCTTTAATAATCCGCTGGGGCTGGCTGACAACTGGTTTGTCAGCGGGGGACGGAGCAGTGACTTTTCGGTGTCACATGATGCGAGGAATTTTGCCGCCGGTGTCAGTCTGCCGTATGGCTATACCCTGGTGGATTACACGTATTCATGGAGTGACTATCTCAGCACCATAGATAACCGGGGCTGGCGGTGGCGTTCCACGGGAGACCTGCAGACTCACCGGCTGGGACTGTCGCATGTCCTGTTCCGTAACGGGGACATGAAGACAGCACTGACCGGAGGTCTGCAGCACCGCATTATTCACAATTATCTGGATGATGTTCTGCTTCAGGGCAGCAGCCGTAAACTCACTTCATTTTCTGTCGGGCTGAATCACACACACAAGTTTCTGGGGGTGTCGGAACACTGAATCCGGTATTCACACGGGGGATGCCCTGGTTCGGCGCAGAAAGCGACCACGGGAAAAGGGGAGACCTGCCCGTAAATCAGTTCCGGAAATGGTCGGTGAGTGCCAGTTTTCAGCGCCCCGTTACGGACAGGGTGTGGTGGCTGACCAGCGCTTATGCCCAGTGGTCACCGGACCGTCTTCATGGTGTGGAACAACTGAGCCTCGGGGGTGAGAGTTCAGTGCGTGGCTTTAAGGAGCAGTATATCTCCGGTAATAACGGCGGTTATCTGCGAAATGAGCTGTCCTGGTCTCTGTTCTCCCTGCCATATGTGGGGACAGTCCGTGCAGTGACTGCACTGGACGGCGGCTGGCTGCACTCTGGCAGAGATGACCCGTACTCGTCCGGCACGCTGTGGGGTGCTGCTGCCGGGCTCAGCACCACCAGTGGTCATGTTTCCGGTTCGTTCACCGCCGGACTGCCTCTGGTCTACCCGGACTGGCTTACCCCTGACCATCTCACGGTTTACTGGCGCGTTGCTGTCGCGTTTTAAGGGATTATTACCATGCATCAGCCTCCCATTCGCTTCACTTACCGCCTGCTGAGTTACCTTATCAGTACGATTATCGCCGGGCAGCCGTTGTTACCGGCTGTGGGGGCCGTCATCACCCCACAAAACGGGGCCGGAATGGATAAAGCGGCAAATGGTGTGCCGGTCGTGAACATTGCCACGCCGAACGGGGCCGGGATTTCGCATAACCGGTTTACGGATTACAACGTCGGGAAGGAAGGGCTGATTCTCAATAATGCCACCGGTAAGCTTAATCCGACGCAGCTTGGTGGACTGATACAGAATAACCCGAACCTGAAAGCGGGCGGGGAAGCGAAGGGTATCATCAACGAAGTGACCGGCGGTAACCGTTCACTGCTGAAGGGCTATACGGAAGTGGCCGGCAAAGCGGCGAATGTGATGGTTGCCAACCCGTATGGTATCACCTGTGACGGCTGTGGTTTTATCAACATGCCGCACGCGACGCTCACCACGGGCAAACCTGTGATGAATGCCGACGGCAGCCTGCAGGCGCTGGAGGTGACTGAAGGCAGTATCACCATCAATGGCGCGGGCCTGGACGGCACCCGGAGCGATGCCGTATCCATTATTGCCCGTGCAACGGAAGTGAATGCCGCGCTTCATGCGAAGGATTTAACTGTCACTGCAGGCGCTAACCGTGTAACTGCAGATGGTCGTGTCAGTGCCCTGAAGGGCGAAGGTGATGTGCCGAAAGTTGCCGTTGATACCGGCGCGCTCGGTGGAATGTACGCCAGGCGTATTCATCTGACCTCCACTGAAAGTGGTGTCGGGGTTAATCTTGGTAACCTTTATGCCCGCGAGGGCGATATCATACTGAACAGTGCCGGGAAACTGGTCCTGAAGAACAGCCTTGCCGGCGGCAATACCACCGTAACCGGAACGGATGTCTCACTTTCAGGGGATAACAAAGCCGGAGGAAATCTCAGCGTTACCGGGACAACGGGACTGACACTGAATCAGTCCCGTCTGGTGACGGATAAAAATCTGGTGCTGTCTTCATCCGGGCAGATTGTACAGAACGGTGGTGAACTGACTGCCGGACAGAACGCCATGCTCAGTGCACAGCACCTGAACCAGACTTCCGGGACCGTGAATGCAGCTGAAAATGTCACCCTTACCACCACCGATGATACCACACTGAAAGGCCGCAGCATTGCCGGGAAAACACTCACTGTCAGTTCCGGCAGCCTGAACAACGGTGGGACACTGGTTGCCGGGCGCGATGCCACGGTGAAAACCGGGACATTCAGTAATACCGGTACCGTCCAGGGGAATGGCCTGAAAGTCACCGCCACTGACCTGACCAGCACCGGCAGTATTAAAAGTGGCAGCACACTCGATATCAGCGCCCGCAGTGCCACACTGTCCGGTGATGCCGGTGCAAAAGACAGTGCCCTCGTTACCGTCAGCGGTACACTTGAAAACCGCGGCAGACTCGTCAGCGATGACGTGCTGACGCTCAGTGCCACGCAGATAAACAACAGCGGTACCCTCTCCGGGGCAAAGGAACTTGTGGCTTCTGCAGACACACTGACCACCACAGAAAAATCAGTCACGCACAGTGACGGTAACCTCATGCTGAACAGCGCGTCTTCCACGCTGGCGGGTGAAACCAGTGCGGGCAGCACGGTGTCTGTAAAAGGCAACAGTCTGAAGACCACGGCCACTGCGCAGACGCAGGGCAACAGTGTCAGCGTGGATGTGCAGAACGCACAGCTTGACGGAACACAGGCTGCCAGAGACATCCTCACCCTGAACGCCAGTGAAAAGCTCACCCACAGCGGGAAAAGCAGCGCCCCGTCGCTCAGCCTCAGTGCGCCGGAACTGACCAGCAGCGGCGTACTTGTTGGTTCCGCCCTGAATACACAGTCACAGACCCTGACCAACAGCGGTCTGTTGCAGGGGAAGGCCTCACTCACCG
>JAFAFN010000186.1 GCA_023423475.1 Actinomycetes bacterium
CTCCAGGGGCGTCTCCGACCTGGTACGAGTTCGCGGAAGACGACGAGACCGGAACGGGCGCGCACCTGACGACGCTCGACATGCCCCAACTCGGACTACGACGCTCCATCGTGCTCGCCTCGGCGACGGGCTGCGCGGCGACACCGACGGCGCGGCCAACGGCACCATCACCGACCCAGGCGGACCGGTCTTCTACGGCGGAAGTACCCCCTTCATCCCCGGCACACCCCAGGTGCGAAAGCAGGACTCGACCTGCGCGTGCTCGACGGGGTGACGGGAGTCGGTCGTCCCCAGCACCGGCAACCTTGCGGCGTAGCAGCGGCTGAGGGGTCAGGTGGTCCTAGCCGGTGATGGTGAAGGTGAGCGGTGTTCCGGCCTCGCCGTCGATGCTCGGCGTGAAGGTGTACTCGCCCGGTGCGAAGGTGCCACCCGCCGTCAGTTTGAACTGAAGGTGGATGTCGTCGAAGTCCGCCGGCGAGGTGATGGAGGCATCGGTGAGCACTTCGCCCTCGCGTGCGTACTCGCCACGGATGACGGCCCCCTCGGGCAGTGGCTTCACCTGAACGCTCGCGTAGATCACGGTGTTGTCGGAGCTGAACTCGGTGGTCGGGCCGATGGCGGTGCCGTTCGGCTCGAGGCTCGTGGCGAACTCGACGCTCGCGATGTCGGCCTTGAGGGGTGCGGTGGTGGTGGATGCGGCGGTGGTCGTGGTGGTGGCCTCGATGGCGGTCGTGGTGGTGGCCTCGACGATGGTCACGTCGGCCTGGACGTCGACCACCTCCGCCGGCTCGGCGGTGCCGTCGCTGTCGCTGGAGCTGCACGAGGCGAGCAAGCCCGTGGTCGCGAGCAGGGCGATGGACAGGGCGAGGCGTCGGGCGCGCCTAGTGGTGGTCATGTTCTGTTGCCTCCGGGGGGTGTGAGGCTGCCAGACGACGAGCGGCCGCGCAGCCCTGGGCGGGTGAAGGTGCCAGCAGCACAGAGGAAACTTCGAAGGGGGTCGGGCTTTTCCGGCTCAGCCGCGACGGTGCGGGAGGGGGCAGCACGTGCTGGAAGCCGGACGACGTCGTCCTGGTCCTGACGTCGCTGGTTGCGCGGGTGGGCAAGCGCCGGTGCTGGTTCCGATGTCGGTGGGTTCGATCAAGTAAAGCTTGATCGAACCTACCAATGGTGGGATGCTGTTCGACATGGTCCGATCTGAGCACTCACGTCCTGTCTCCCGGTCCCGGTCGTTCCGAGGAGCACTCGCCGGAGCCGTCATCGTCCCGGTACTGGCGCTCGGAGCGGCCTGCGGGTCGTCCGACGGCGCCGACACCACGTCGTCCACGACCTCCGAGGCGCCGGCGGACGGCGGCCTCGCCGTGGTCGAGGACGGGCTGGATGCATCGAGGACCGAGGCACTGAACGCCGCGGCGACCAGCGCGTTCGAGGCGACGAGCGCTCCCGGTGCCGTCGTGGCGGTGAGGACGTCCGAGGGGACCTGGGTGGCCACGCTGGGCTATCAGGACTGGGACAGGACGAAGCCGATGACCGCTGACGTGAACCAGCGGATCGGGAGCGTCACCAAGACCTTCACGGTGACGGCACTCCTGCAGCTGGCCGAGGAGGGCGTGCTCTCGCTCGACGACCCGATCGAGAAGTACGTCCCCGGCATGCCGAACGGTGACGCCACCCTTGGCCAGCTCGCCGAGATGCGCAGCGGCATCCCCAGCTACACCTTCGACGAAGGGTTCCAGACGACCCTGTTCTCGGACCCCAACCACGTGTGGGAGCCCCAGCAGCTCGTCGACCTGGTGAAGGGGCAGGACCCGATGTTCGCTCCGGGAGCGATGACCTTCTACTCGAACACCAACCTGGTCCTGCTGGGCATGGTCATCGAGGAGGTGACCGGCGAGCCGATCGCGCAGGTGATGCAGGAGAAGATCTTCGAGCCGCTCGATCTCGAGCACACGATCATGCCGACCGACGGCACGTACCCCGAGCCGCACCCGCAGGGGTACACGATGCAGGGCGTCGACGGTGATACGCCGAGCGACGCGACCGACTGGAACCCGTCATGGGGCTGGACGGCGGGATCGATGATCTCGAACCTCGACGACATGCTCGTGTGGGGCGAGGCGCTCGCGACCGGCGAGGGGATCCTGTCGCCCGGGGCGCAGGCCGAGCGCCTCGACTCCTTCGACTTCGACATCCCTGTGTACCGCGGGCCGGGCGAGACGGCACCTCAGACGCCGGCACGTGCGTACGGCCTCGGCCTCGGTCTGGCACTCGACTGGTACGGCCACGAGGGTGAGCTCCCGGGATTCAACACCTTCGTGCAGCACTACGAGCCCACGGGCATCACGTTGGTCGTGATGGTCAACGCCGACATCCTCTCGGGCTCGGACTGCACTGCCGATGACGCCACAGTGCCCGAGAACCCGTTGGTCGGCCCGTGCCAGTCGCCGGCGTCGCGCATCGCGGATGCACTCGCCGAGGCGATCGGCTACCCGCTCACCGAGCCCCCTGCCGACGCCGGCGACGAGGCGACCACGACGACCATGGGCTGACCTCGTCAGCCTGCACTCGACGCGGGTGATCCGGTCGTCGTCGTGAGGGTCGCGGCGGTCAGTCGCCCCGTCGCTGCTCGGTCGCTCGCTCGACCCGGTCGCCGACCTCGGGATCGATGGCCCGCCAGTAGTCGTAGACCCGGTCCCGGATCTCGTCGCTGCGCACCTCGGCGACGTGACCCGCGATGTTGTCCACCAGACGCGCTCGGGCGGCGTCGTCCATCACGTCGTTGATCAGCGTGCGTGGCTGGCTCACGTCGTCGTCCTCGGCGTGTGGCGTGATCGCGGTGCGCGTCATCTCGCCGTCCGCCGCCCAGACGGCGTCCTCGGGGTAGGCAGCGGGATCCGCGGCGGGGGAGCTCTCATCGGAGTTGGGGTAGTAGACGGGGTCGCTGACGGGGTCGATGCGCATCGCTCCGTCCTTCGAGTACGAGTTCACCGGGGCGTGCGGGCGGTTGACCGGGATCTGCTGGTAGTTGACGCCGAGGCGCGCGCGGTGCGCATCGGCGTAGGAGAAACCTCGGGCGAGCAGCATGCGATCCGGTGACAGTCCCGTGCCCGGCACGTAGTTGTTGGGCTGGAACGCGGCCTGCTCGATCTCGGCGTGGTAGTCGGTCACGTTGCGGTCGAGGGTCATCGTGCCGACGCGGATGAGCGGATAGTCGGCGTGCGGCCAGACCTTCGTCAGGTCGAACGGGTTGAAGCGGTAGCCCGGTGCGTCCTCGAAGGGCATGACCTGCATGTGCAAGGTCCAGCTCGGGTGCTCGCCGGCCTCGATCGTCTCGAACAGGTCGCGCTGGTGGTAGTCGCCGTCCTCGCCGGCGAGGCGGTCGGCGTCGTCCTGGGTCAGGAACTCGATGCCCTGGTCGGTCTTGAAGTGGTACTTCACCCAGAAGCGCTCACCGTCGGCGTTGACCCACATGTAGGTGTGCGACGAGTAGCCGTTCATGTGGCGCCACGAGCGCGGGATGCCGCGATCGCCCATCAACCAGGTGACCTGGTGGGCCGACTCGGGGGACAGCGTCCAGAAGTCCCACTGCATGTCGTGGTCGCGCAGGTTGTTCGCCGCCCGTCGTTTCTGGGAGCGGATGAAGTTCTGGAACTTCGTGGGGTCCTTGATGAAGAACACCGGGGTGTTGTTGCCGACGAGGTCGAGGTTGCCCTCGGAGGTGTAGAGCTTGACGGCGAAGCCGCGTGGGTCACGCCAGGTGTCCGGCGAGCCTCGTTCGCCGGCGACGGTCGAGAATCGGACGATGAGGTCGGTCTCGGTGCCGGGCTGGAACACCGCTGCCTTGGTGAACGCCGAGACGTCGTCGGTCACCGCGAACCTGCCGTAGGCGCCGCCGCCCTTGGCGTGGGGCTGGCGTTCGGGGATGCGCTCGCGGTTGAAGTTCGCCATCTGCTCGAGCAGGTAGAAGTCCTGCAGCGCGACGGGTCCGTCGGGACCGACCGTCAGGGAGTGCTCCTGGCTGGCGACGGGGATGCCGGCATCGGTCGTGGTGGGAGGGCGTTCG
>JAFAFN010000190.1 GCA_023423475.1 Actinomycetes bacterium
CCAGGTAGCCGGGTACCCGCTTCCCCGGGAAGTTGCCCCGGAGCGCGAACGCCCACGTGACCGCAGGGTTCAGGTGGGCCCCCGAGACGGGCCCCATGAAGTAGATGATCGCCAGCACCATGAGGCCCGGGGCGAACACCTTCATGAAGAGGGTGACCTCGGAGCCCCAGGCGAACGAGCCGATCACGGGTGCCCCCACCGCCACGAAGACCAGCAGGAACGTGCCCCACGCCTCGGAGAAGAGCCGGCGGTACTCGAGGCGGTCGTCGAAGAACTCCTCGAAGCTGCGGTCGCAGTCGTGATGGACATCATCGGGAGTGATCCGATACCTGTCCGGCCCGCTCACGCCGCGCCGCCCCGATTTCCGAGCGGTCGGTCCGTCGAGCCGGGGCCGACCCGATCGCCGCTGTCGATGAGTCCGAGCTCGGTCGCTCGCCGCACCGCCTCGCTCCGACCGGTCACACCCAGCTTGCGGTAGATCGCCATCGTGTGGGTCTTGACGGTGTTGCGCGAGATGTAGAGCACGGCGCCGATCTCCTCGAGCGAGCGATGGGTCGGCAGCTGGTCGAGCACACGCTGCTCGGCGGCGGTCAGCCGCTCCATCGAGCGCTCGTTGCCGACCCGGATCTGCGCCTCGAGGTCGAGCTGGTCGGCGTGGAACGCCGCGGTCTCCGGCTCGAGGGCAAGTCGTCGCCCTGCCTCGCGGACCAGTTCGGCAGCTGCTGCGAACTCACCCCGACAGATCGCCGCGGCGGCGAGCACCTGACGACTCTGGATTGCCGCTCGTGGCGCGAGCTCCTCGGTGAGGCGCAGGAAGCCGAGCGCCGCATCCGCGTGACGCACCGAGCGCAGCGGATCACCGACCGACGCGGCGGTCAGGCTGGCGACGCAGTGGAAGATACCGACCATCGTGTAGCCGCACAGGCCGTGCTCCTCGGCTTCGGCGACCGCCATCCGTGAAATCTGATCCGCCCGTGCCGCGTCGCCGGCGTGGAAGGTCGCGAGCGCCAGGTGGGACTGGACCACCAAGTGCACCGACGGCTGACCGCGGGTGTCGAGCTCGGCGGAGCGGAACGACGCGATGCCGTCCTCGAGACCACACGCGACACGAGCCACCGAACGCTGCAACCTTGCCAGGCGCCACCATGGGCTGGACTCCGGTCCGGCATCCAGGATCAGCGCCGCTGCTCGCTCGGTCTGTTCGACCCCTTCGAGCGCCGAGATCATCTCGAGCGCCGCGACGGCGAGCTCGAAGCTCGCCGAGCCGTCGGGCAGCGGTCCGTCCACCTTCGACCGGTGCGCGGTGTCGAGGTGGTGCTCCACCGCAGCGCGGTCGCCTTCGACCAGCGCCGCCCATCCGGCGGCCAGTGCGAGCAGACCGTCGGATGCGGTGACGTCACCGGGGAAGGAGTCGATCCAGCGCCGCAGGGTCGGGATCTCGCCGCGGATCGTCACCGCTGCATGGCTCCGGTAGACGATGCGGGCTGCGAGCGCCGTGTCGCCCGCCCGAAGTGCTTGGCGGACCGCCGCGTCGGTCTCGCCGTTGGCGTCCTTCCACACCGCGGCGTTGCGACGGAGCTCGGGTTCTCGCTCGGGCGACGACCGGCGCAGCTCGTCGAGCAGGAGCTCGGCGAAGAGCTGATGGAGCCGGTAGGTGTCGGCGGCATCGGCGACCGGCGACAGGAACAGGTTGCCGGACGCGACGAGCTCGGCGAGGCGTTCGGTGCTGCCCCGTCGGCCGGTGGTGGCGTCGCACAACGCGCCGGTCGGCCGCTCGAGCACCGAGATCTCGGTCAGGAACCTGCGTGTGTCGGGATCGATGCGCGACAGCGCCTCTTGGTGGAGGTAGTCGACGAGTCGCCGGTCGGAGCTGAGCAGTCCGCCGATCATCTCCGGAGGATCCGGGTGGTCGCGCAGCGCCAGCACACCCAGGTGCAGTCCCGCGGGCCAGCGCTCGGTGACCTCGAGCAGATCGTCGACCTGCCGGGCGCCGAGGCCGGGGACCGCACGATCGAGCATGGTCCTGGCCTCGGCCTCGTCGAAGGCGAGCGCGTGTCGGTCGATCTCGAGGACCTCTCCCGCCACGATGCGCCGGGCGAGTGCCAGCTCGCCGGTGCTGCGCCCTCCGAGCGCGATCGTCGAGCCCACGGGGATCAGGTCGATGAGCCGGTCGAGCAGCAGCACCGATGCGCCGGACACCAGGTGCAGCTCGTCGACGATCAGGAGGAACGGTGTGGTGCACCGATCGAGCGCGCTGGCCAGCGCCGGGACCACGCCGCTCCTCAGCGGCGGGTCGGCCTCGGCCAGCTGGAGCTCGACCTGGGCGACGTCGACACCACCGAGCGCGAGGCCGCGCACGATGTGGCGGACGAGCACGACGGGGTCGGCGTCGGACGGGTCGAGGGTGATCCAGGCGACACCGCGACGTTCGCGGTGTGCGATCTGGCTCAGCGTCGTCGTCTTGCCGTAGCCGGCAGGTGCCTGCACCAGCACCACGCGGTGCTCGCTCGCCGAGACCCGCTCGAGCAGGCGTGTTCGCTCCACCTGGTCGCTGCGCGACCGCTGGGGGCGGAGCCGCTGCGGCACGACGCCCCACTGGTCGACAGGTGGCAGATGATCGCCGACGAGTGCCACCGCCCACCTCCGGTCCCTCTCGTCAGCGTGACGACCGGAGAATAGCGCTGGATCACACCGCTCAGAACCTCGTTCGAAGCGGCGGCCGGCAGAGGTGAGCCGACGCTCAGTGGTGGAAGTTGCCCGCCTCCTCCACCGACATCGGCACCGAAGTCGGGTGGCGTCCGAGGAAGTCGACGGCCTCGACGAGGTCACCGATGAGGATGTCGATCTGGTCGCGGCTGACGTCCTGACGGATCAGCGCCCGTTGCACGATCTTCTCCGACAGCTCACCGGTCAGCGGATACGCGGGCACCTGCCATCCACGCGAACGGAGGCGGTCCGCCAGCTCGAACAGCGTCCAGCCCGTGTCGCTCGACCCGTCGAGCGTCCAGGTGACCGTGGGGATCCCCTCCTGGGGGTCGCCGTCGAAGATCAGCTCGAACGGGCCGAGGTTCGGCAGCTGCTCGGCGAGGTGCGCGGCGGTGTCGTACGCGGCCCCGTGGATCTGCGCGTAGCCCTGCTTCCCCAGGCGGATGAAGTCGTAGTACTGCGCCACGATCTGTCCTGCGGGCCGCGAGAAGTTGATCTGGAACGTCGGCATGTCGCCACCGAGGTAGGTGACGTGGAAGACGAGCTCGTCGGGCAGCTCGGAGGCATCGCGGAACACCACCCAGCCGACACCGAGCGGAGCGAGGCCGAACTTGTGGCCCGACGTGCTGATCGACTTCACCCGCGGCACCCGGAAGTCCCAGACCAGGTCGGGGGCGCAGAACGGCGCGGTGAAGCCGCCGCTGGCCGCGTCGACGTGGATGTCGACGTCGAGCCCGGTCCGTGCCTCGCGGTCGTCGAGTGCCGCCGCCAGCTCGGCGACCGGCTCGTAGGCACCGGTGTAGGTGACGCCCAGGGTGGGGACGGCTCCGATCGTGTTGTCGTCGACCTGGGCGAGCATCGTGTCGACGTCCATGCCGTAGCGACCCTCGGCCATGCCGATCTCTCGCAGCTCGACGTCCCAGTAGCGGGCGAACTTGTGCCACACGACCTGCACCGGACCGCACACGAGATTGGGGCGGTCGGTCGGGAGGGCGGCGTCGCGCCGGCGGTTGCGCCACCGCCGCAGCATCGCCATGCCGGCGAGCATGCACGCCTCGGACGAGCCGATCGCGGAGGTCCCGCAGGCGTCGTGGGACTCGGGGCAGCTCCAGAGGTCCGCGAGCATGTGGACGCAGCGCCGCTCGATCTTGGCGACACGGGGGTACTCGTCCTTGTCGATCAGGTTCTTGTTGATCGACAGCTCCATGAGCTTGTGGACCTGATCGGCCTCCCACGTCTGGCAGAAGGTCGCGAGGTTCTGACGGGCGTTGCCGTCCATCGAGATCTCGTCAGCGACGAGCTCGAAGGCCGTGTCGCGGCGCATCTCGTCGGAGGGGAACTGGTACTTGAGCAGGTCGGTGCCGAAGCTGGAGTAGCTCGGAGCGAGCATGTCGTCGACCGCGGAGCGCTTGTGCAACGTGGCGTCGTCCTCAGCTGCTGAGCAGCTTCGCCTTCTGGGCCTCGAACTCGGCCTCGGTCAGCACGCCCTGCGCCTTGAGGTCACCCAGCTGCTGGAGCTGCTGGATGACCGACTCCGACGACGGGGCCGGCGCGACCGGAGCCGCCTGGGGCACCGTCTGCGCGTACGCCTGCTCACGCTCGGCGTAGATGTTGGCGTCGCGCTGCGCGAACTTCTCGGCCTGGCGACGCTGCACGCGCCCGCTGACCGCGGTGGCGGTCCCGGCGACGACGGCGGTTCGGGCCATGCCCCTCAGCAGTCCTGGCATCTCTTGCTCCTGTGTCGTTCTCGTCGAATGGGTGTGGGTGTGTCGGACCGCGCGGACTCAGCCGGCGTCGAGCGCGTCGAGCGCGGCGATCACGTCGGTCGCCGGGATGCGGGCCGACGCGACGACCTCGCCACCGGCCCGCAGCGCCGCGCCCACGAACGGCGCGGCCCATCGGTTCTCGAACACGATGAGCACGGCGCGTGTCCCGGGTTCCATGGCCCCGGCCGCGGTCGCCAGGTCGTCGTCGCCGAGCAGGCCCGACCGCGCACCGGCGAAGACGGCGAAGGAGTCGTCGACCTGGGACAGTTCGATCCCTTCGAAGGATCCGTCGACGTGCTTGTGCACGGCGAGCAGGTCGTAGAGGGCGATCTGGCCGGAGTCGACCAGCGCGAGCAGCTCGGCCGCGGGTTCGTCGAGTGGCTGGTCACCGGGGAACTCGAGCAGCAGGAAGTCGATCGGACCTGATGCGTCGGTGCTGGTCTCAGCGTCGGAGTTGGTCATGTTCGTGGTCCTTCGAGCGGTCCGGCTCAGCCGTGCAGGTGCTGCTGGATCTCGGCCTCGGCCTCGGCGCTGAGCGACGTCTTGATGACGTGACCGCCGAGCTTGCCGAGGGCGTCGAGCGCCTTGTCGGTGGTCATCTGCTCCACGATCATGAACAGCGCCGAGGTGCCCGGCTGCATGGCGGCACGCACCTGCTCCTGGAAGTCCTTCGAGATCGAGTCCTTGGCGAGCTTGCCGCCGAGGGCGCCGAACGCGGCGCCGAAGGCCATGCCGAAGATCGGCACGAAGAAGAGCACGCCGAACAGCAGGCCCCAGAACATCCCCCAGGTCGCGCCGGCGCCGACCTCGTGCTGGTTGGTGATCGTGCGGAACTTGCCGTCCTCGTTGCGGATCACCGCGGCGACTGCGTCGGGCTGGATGACCAGGTCGGCGGCCAGGTGCTGCACCTCGTCGAGTGCG
>JAFAFN010000199.1 GCA_023423475.1 Actinomycetes bacterium
CACCGGCGACGCCGAGGTCGCGCACCATGCCCACCGGATCGCGCATGCCGACGAGCCAGGTCTGCAGGTAGCCCTTGTTCCAGCGACTGCGCTGCTTCACCCAGTTGATGGCGTCGATGTTCGGCTCCTCGAGCGTCGTCGACGCCAGCACCGCGACCCGGTGGCCCCTCCGCTGGAGCCGGATGCCCAGATCGCAGTCCTCGGTGACGTTGTGGGCGTCCCAGCACCCCACCTCGTGGAGGACCGAGGTGCGGAAGTGGTTCGAGGTCCCCCCGAGCGGGATGGGAGAGCGAGTCGCGGCCAGGCCGGGGAGGTAGAGGCCGAACCAGGTCGTGTACTCGGCGGTGAACCAACGCGTCAGCAGGTTCCGCGACGAACCGTAGAAGGTGAGCCTCGCCTGGAGGCAGGCGACGTCCGCTGGTGACTGCTGGAAGCCGAGCACCGCACGACGCAGCTGCAACGGATCAGGGTGGTCCTCGGCGTCGTAGACGGCGACGAGCTCGCCCCGGGCGAACGCCAGTCCGTAGTTGAGCGCGCGGGGCTTCGTCCGGGGCTCACCCGGCGGCACCAGCAGCACCTGGATCGGCACGTCGGTGTCGATCTCGCGAGCGGCGTCGATCGTGGCGACGTCGTCGGCCTCGAGCAGCAGCTTCACGTCGAGTCGGTCCCGTGGGTACTCGAGTCGACCCAACGCCGCGACCAGGTCGGCGAGCACCTCGGGCTCGCGGTAGGCGGGCACCAGCAGCGTGTAGATCGGCAGCTCGTCGGCCGGGACCGCCCGGGCGTCGTCGTCACTGATCTCGAGCGACGACCCACCCGCGAGCGCGATGCGCACCAGATGCACCCGGTGGGCCAGCGTCACCAGGTAGAGGATCGTGGCGATCGAGGTCGCGACGACCGCGGTGCCGACCGGTGCCAGCACGAGGCACACGACGACCAGGACGGCCGCGGCCACACCGATGATCCGTTGACGCCGGTCGACCTGGGACGACGCGCTCATGCCGGGGGCGGCGTGTTCGACCCAACCCAGCGAGTCGCGGAGCACCCGCTGGGCGACCGGTTCGGGGACGTGTGCGATCTCCATCGGACGTCGAGCTCCCTCAGTCACCGAACTCGCTGGCCGGGGCGAGCGCCGCGGAACGATCGGTCGAGCTCTGGATCACCCGACGGGCGAACTGGACCAGGAACCCGCGTCGTTCCACCTGCCGGTCCGAGAGCTGCTCGTCGCCGCCCCCACGGACGGCCTCGTCGACGCGGAGGCCGACCTGCCGGGCGAGCGACCGCTCGAGCGGCGGGCTCGCGACACGCGCACCCTCGCTGTCGTTGAGCAGCAGGACGACC
This sequence comes from Actinomycetes bacterium, assembly GCA_023423475.1. Taxonomy (GTDB): domain Bacteria; phylum Actinomycetota; class Acidimicrobiia; order Acidimicrobiales; family Microtrichaceae; genus JAFAFN01. The sequence goes on from JAFAFN010000199.1 coordinate 1,342, forward strand.
CGTTCGAAGCGCGTCTCGCCTCCGACGCGGACGGCCCAGACCCAGTAGACGGTGCTCCACGACATGTCGTTGCGGTCCTCCCAGTCGAGCACGCTCCCGACCACGCCGTTGCCGAGGTCGACCCGTCGGACCTGGCCCATGCCGTAGCCGTGGAAGCGGTAGCAGGCCTCGAGCCCGAAGTCGCTGAAGGACTGCAGGTCCGGCGTGGTGACGACGTCGGCCAGGACCGGGACCTCGCTGCCCAGGTCGTCGGTGCCGAGGCCCGCGTACTGGTACCGGATCCACGTCGAGTCCTCGCCGAAGAACCGCCGCCCGTGGTCGAACGACGCGACCGGCGACGCATCGAAGCCCTCGGGTCGGAGTCCGACCTTCGAGAACGGCGCGATGCGCGGGCTGCCGACCGACGACGCGATCGGGTCGTAGGCAGTCAGCCCGTGGTCGAAGATCCCGCCGACGACGGCGCAGCCGGCCAGCACGGCGAGTGCCACCCGGGCGTTCGGCACGGCACGACGGATCGAGGTCGAGGCCGAGATGCCCACTCCCCCGCTGCTCGTTCGGATGCCCGGCAGCGAGAGCCCGAATCTCTCGGCGAGGAGCACCATGATGAGCACGGCGAGGTTGAAGGTGATCAGACCCGCGACCGGGTGCAGCACGTCGATGGCGGCACGCTCTCCTGCGAAGCGGCCGACCGCCAGGATGGCGAGGATCCGAGCCAGGTTCACGACCCACACGAACAACGCTCCCGCCGCGAGCCACGACCACTTGGCCGACCGGCTGCCGCGTGCGACCAGGGCGAACGCGCCGGCGACGAGCAGGAAGCCGAGCAGCCCGTTCGCCCCCGAGCAGGCGGTGGCGACCTGCACCAGGAAGCCGTCCTCGCCGTGGGGCACGCGAAAGCTGACCCCGTCGCCCTCGACCGCCGCCGCGACAGGAAGGACCACCGTGATCAGGCGCACCGCCATGGCGGTCAGCTGCGTGAGCGGGTCGAGGCCCATCGTGACGAGCCATCGCACCGGGATCGGCCATGCCAGCAGGAGGAAGGCGACCGCTGCCTTGGTGCGCCACAGCATCCGGATCCCGAAGCACCAGACGATCACTCCCGCCACGAACAGCGGCATCGTCAGCAGGTCGATCCGGTAGAGCCAGTACATCGTCGACATGCGCGCCGGCAGCACCACGAGGGCCAACATCGAGACGGCGATCAGCGGCACCCCGACGATCCGGTCGACGTGGCGATCGTGGATGTCGACTTCACCCGGCGCGGGTCGAGCGCGCACGTAGCCGACCGCAGCAGCGAGCAGCGGCACCAGGCCGAGGTAGGCGATCGGTGTGTCGACGGTGATGCCGCGCAGCAACGTCCACAACGACGCGTGGTAGCAGACGAGGACGAGCGCGAGTGCGGCCAGCACCCGTCCGGTGACGGGTCGGGTCGCATCGTTGCCGGGCTCGGCCGGGATCGTCGCGTCGAGCGACGTGCTCTCAGGTGAGGGCATCGGGTCGAGCGGCGGCGCGACGGCGGAGCATCCAGAGCCCGAGCAGCCCGGTCACGAGGACCGCGCTGACCGGCAACAGGACGGTCGCCGGACTCTCGTCGACCACGGGGGTCGGCCCGGGACCTCCCGGCACGGTCGTCGTGGTGGTGCCAGGAGCTGTCGTACTGGTCGGTGGCGTGCTGGTCGGCGGCGCGCTGGTCGGCGGCACCGTGGTCGGTGTCCCCGCTGCGGTCGTCGGCGGCGCGGGCACGGTCGTCGCGCTCGCGACCTCCGTGCCCTCGTCGACCGGGGCCTCGTCCATCCAGGCGGGCGGGTCCTCGTAGCTGCTCCCCGAATCGCCGGTGTCGTACCCGGCCCCGACGTCGTCGAACCCGCCACCCGCGCCGAGGTCCGTCGACCCTGATCCCGTGTCGGTCGGCGGCGCGAGTCCCTCGGCGCCGGCGAGCTCGTCGGCATCCACCTCGATGTCGCCCACCTCGACCGCTCCGCGCTGGGAAGCCGCCTCGGCCTTCGCCGGGGCGCTGTCGAGCGAACGGTCGAGGCGACCGGCCCCCACCACCGCGACCAGTGCGAGCAACGGGACGAGCAGGAGCAGCAGGCTGCGCTCCCGGGGGATCTTCGCCAACAACGAGGTCATCGCAGGAACTCCTGATCGGGTGACGGTCGGTTGCGTGGGTCGGGATCATCGACCGCGAACAGACGGAAGTGGGTGGCCGGATCCCGCTCGTCGCCCCACTCGCACACCATCTCGGCGAAGCCGGCGCCGTTCGCCCAGAGCTCGGGGTGCTCGGTGTGGATCTGGTCCGAGGTGCCGATGCCGGGGTTCGGCACGAGGAGGTAGCGGACGCCGAACGCAGCGGGTGCGGCGAGCGCTGGTTCGACGTCGCGGTCCGATCGCAACACGTAGTCCTCGGGGTGCGGCGCAGCACCCAGGACCGAGATCGACGCCTGGTCGACGAGCACCGTGCCGGGCTCGACGTCGGCCATGGCATCGATGTCCGCTGCGACCCGTGCGCCGGCGGCCATGGTGGAGTCCGTCGGATCCGCCGGCCGATCGTCCACCGCCCGCGCGAGCGCGTCGTAGGTGTCACCCTGGTCCTGGGAGCCCAGAGCACCGTCGACGATGCTGCGATGGGACCACATCGCGCCGGGCACCAGGGCGAGCAGTGCGACCGCCGCCAGCGCGAACCGGTTGCCGGGCGCCACGACACCGTCGAGTGCGCCGAGCACCACGAGCACCAGCGCCGCGGTCAGCACGACGCCGACGACCACGTAGCGGAACCACGGGAACGTCGACCCTCGTCCGGCGAGGAGGAGCTGGAGCGCCAGCGGCGCTCCCAGCACCGCGAGGGCCGCGGTGGCCTTCGAGGACGCTCGCCGGCCCAGGCAGTAGGCCACGGCGACGACCGCGACCAGCAGCGGCGCAGCGACGACCACCTGACGGAGGAAGAAGGCGACCCGGCCGGGGGCGCTCCCGTCGCCGATGAGCGCGACCGTGCCCGCTGCACCGCGTTCGACGAGCGCCGAGTTGCCGTAGGCGGAGCTGAACTGCGGGAACGGCTCGCCGACCGTCAGCCAGGATGCGACCGCCCAGACCACCATCGCGGCGACGACCGGGAACGAGACCACGAGCACGTCGGCGACGACGTGCTGGCGACGCAACTGCCGGTCGGCGAGCGCGAGGCCCGGTCGGCGCAGGGCGACCGAGGCGACGACGACCGCCACCGCGAGGGCGACGGCGGCGGACTCGTAGCGGGTCAGGTAGGCAGCTGCCACCGCGACACCGACGAGCACGAGCGAGCGCGTGTCGTCCTGCGCCGACCAGCGGGCCAGGTGGCGCATGGCGACGACGAGGAAGAACAGCCAGCACGCCTCGCTCATGCCGTTGACGCCGTGGGTCCACACCAACGGGTGGAGCACCACCAGCAGCACCGCGACGATGCGCAACAGGCGCCTCGCGCCGCACTCCACTCCCCAGGCGAGCAGCTGGCTCACGACACCTGCCATGAACAGGGATCCGACGATCACCGCGGCCATGCCGTTGGCCGTCAGCGGCGCCCAGATCGACCGCGCCGCGACGAGGGGGATCTGGAACACGGTCGGGAACGGCCCCCAGACGAACCCGATCGCCTCCAGGTGCGGGTCGCGTCCGACCACCGCAGCCTGCGCCTGGGTCACCCTCGACAGCGCGTCCCCCGGCATGCCGACACCACGCACCGACGCGAGATGTCCGACG
>JAFAFN010000216.1 GCA_023423475.1 Actinomycetes bacterium
GGTCACGGTACCCACCGGTACCGCTCGCGGCGAACGACGAGCGGGTGCTAGACCGGCGCCGTGAGCCTGCATGCAGATCTGACCTCGGTGCTGTCGACCCTCGAGCAGGTGATCGAGCGTCTCGACGACGCGGCGGGCTCCGTCGAGGGCCCCGAGCGCGACGATCTGCTCGTCGACCTCTACGAGGTCGAGCGACACGTGCGGTCCGCGACCCGTCGTCTGACCCGGACGCTGAAGGGACTCGACGAGGTCCAGTCGTTCTGAGCGCTCGCTGATCGACCGCTTCCCCGACGCCCGTCGGGCCAAAACGGACCCAGCGCCCCGAAGGGCGCCGGGCGGGCGACCCGGGCGGCGGGAGCCCTGGGTCGCCATCTACCAGGTGGCGGGAACCTGGTAGCTCGGAACCTACTCCGCGCCCCGCGCGGTGTCGAGGATCCTCGAGTGTCAAGTGTGTGTTCGGTCACCCGGACGTCACCCAACGTGGCTCGTGGGAACGCCGCTCCGCTCACCTCGCCACGCTTCGTGAGATGTGGCCCCCGATCGACCCCTTGCGCCCGACACATGTGTCAAAGATGAGCATCTCCGCGTCAACTTCCTTTGGTCGACCTCACACCGCCGAGCTCGGGCAGAAGTCGTTCAGCACGCAGTCGCCGCACTGCGGCTTCCGGGCGAAGCAGACCCGCCGTCCGTGCAGGATGAGCCGAAGGCTGAACGGGCCGCGTTCGTCGACACGCACCAGCGGGTTCAGGGCGAACTCGACCTTGACGGGGTCGGTCTCCTCGGTCAGCTCCAGGCGGTGCGACAGCCGCAGCACGTGGGTGTCGACCGGCAGCCCCGGCAGCCCCAGCGCCTCGGCACGCACCACGTTGGCCGTCTTGCGGCCGACTCCCGGCAAGGCGACGAGGTCCTTCATCGCCCCTGGCACCACTCCCCCGTGTCGCTCCACGAGGGCGGTGGCCATGCCGATGATGCTCTTCGTCTTGGCCTTGTAGAAGCCCGTCGAGTGCACCAGGACCTCGACCTCTTCGGGGTCCGCCGAGGCGAGGTCCTCGGGCGTGGGGAAGCGCTCGAAGAGCGCCGGCGTCACGATGTTGACGCGCTGGTCGGTGGACTGCGCCGACAGGATGGTGGCGGTCAGGAGCTCGAACGCGTTGGTGTGATCGAGCTCGCACTCGGCGTCGGGGTACTCGAGGGCCAGGCGCTCGTTGGCCAGTCGGGCCCTGCCCTTCGGGGAGCGGGGGCGTCGGCCTCCCGGGGGTCGCTGGCGGCTGACGGCGGTCATCCGGCGCACGGTAGCGTGAGGTCGCAGTGAGCAACGACGGCCCGACGGCTCCCCTCGAACCCCGGTGGATCTCGCCGCTGACCGACGGGACCGACGCCGCGTTGAGCGCCGAGGGGTGGCACCGGATCCGCACGCTGCACCAGATGCGTCGACCGCTGCCGCTGCCCGACGAACTGATCGCTGCGACCCGGTCGATCGCCGTGCGTCCCTTCACCGACGACGACGTCGACGGCTTCCTCGCGGTGAACAACCGTGCCTTCTCCTGGCACCCGGACCAGGGCGGCTGGACCGTCGCGCAACTCGACGAGCGTCGCGCCGAGGCGTGGTTCTCGGCCGACGGGTTCCTGATCCACGAGGGCGACGACGGATCGATCGACGGCTTCTGCTGGACCAAGGTGCATCCGGCGACCGCCGAGGACCCCGTGCTCGGCGAGATCTACGTCATCGCCGCGGACCCGGCGACGCACGGCACCGGGCTCGGTCGCGCCCTCACCGTCGCCGGGCTGCGCCACCTCTCGGCGCTCGGCATCGGTGTCGGCATGCTCTACGTCGAGGCCGACAACGACGCCGCCGTCGCGCTCTACGAACGGCTCGGGTTCACCGTCCACCACAGCGACGCTGCCTACCTGCCCGACGACTCCTAGGCTGGAGCCATGACCGGCTCGTCCCGCTACGACCTCGATCGGGACGCCTGGAGCGACCTGCTCGCCGGCGAGCCGCGTTTCCGACTCGAGCAGATCTGGAACGGGCTCTACCACCAGGGCCGGTCGCTCGACGACCTCTCGACCCTGCCGAAGGCACTCCGCGAGCGGCTCGACCGAGCGGCTCCGCTCGCCCTGACCCCGGTCACCGAGTCGGTCAGCGACGCGGGCGACACGATCAAGTTCCTGTGGGAGCTCGACGGCGGCGCCCGGGTCGAGACGGTGCTCATGCACTACAAGGACCGCTCGACGGTCTGCCTGTCGACCCAGGCGGGTTGCGCGATGGCGTGCAGCTTCTGCGCCACCGGTCAGGCCGGGTTCGAACGCCACCTCAGCGTCGGCGAGATCGTCGAGCAGCTCGCGGTCGCACGCCAGCGCGCCGCCGAGGGTCCGACACCGCGGCGCGTGTCGAACATCGTCTTGATGGGGATGGGCGAGCCGCTGGCCAACTACGACCACACGTGGGCGGCGATCCGCAGGATCCACGGCGACATGGAGATCGGCGCCCGCCACCTGACGGTGTCGACCGTCGGCGTGGTGCCGGGCATCCGCCGCATGGCCACCGAGGACCTGCCGGTGAACCTGGCGGTGTCGCTGCACGCCGCGGACGACGAGCTGCGAGACGAGCTCGTCCCGCTGAACCGGCGCTACCCGCTCGCCGAGCTCACCCAGGCGTGCATCGACTACTACGAGGCGACCCATCGCAGGGTCAGCTTCGAGTGGGCGATGATCGACGGCGTCAACGACCGACTCGAGGACGCCCGCCGCCTCGCCGACATCGCCCGTCGGGTGCGGGCGCACGTCAACCTCATCCCCTTGAACCCGACCCCCGGCTACGCGGTGCGGGGCTCGTCGGGCAACCGGGTCCGGGCGTTCCGCAACGAGCTCGAACGGCTGGGCGTCAACGTCACGGTGCGCGACACCCGAGGGTCCGAGATCGACGCGGCCTGCGGCCAGCTCCGTGCCGGCCACGAGGCGACCCCGGTGCAACGTCCGCGCCGCCGCGTCCCCAGCAGCTGAGTCGCCCACGGTCGAGCCGCCGGGTCCCCGGCTGACGTCAGCGGCAGAGCACGGTCAGGCGGTCATCCATCCGGATCGCATCGACGAGGTGCTCGTGGGGGGCGACCCGTGCGCCGGGCCACACGACGCAGCGCTCCACGCGACCGTCGACGACCGCCCCCTCACCGATGACGGACTCGCCGCCCGACCAGGCCAGGTTGGCCCGTAGGTAGTCGCGCGGCGTCGCGCAGTCGACGACGGGACCGCGATGGTGCACGGCGTCGAGACGGCCCGCGTCGAGCTCGGCCCGCCAGACCTCTTCCCACAGCCCGCTCGGCTCGGGGCGCAGACGCTCGGCGATGGCCCACGGCACGATCGAGGCGACCACGCCGCTGCGTGGGCCGAACGGCAGCGGGCTCGACGTGAGGATCCGGACACGGGTGCCGTCCCAACCGGCGACGAAGTCGGCCAGGTCGGCCCGTTGCCAGGTGTCGCCGTTCACGACGAGCGCGCCCCGGCCATCGAGCCACGGCACGAGCTGTGCCACGGCACCCGCGGTGCCGAGTGCGGCCGGCTCCTCGGCCGACACCCTGATGGGGCGTGCACGCCGGACCGCCTCGTACTCGACGAGCTCGCGGACCTGGTCCGCACCGTGGTGGCAGTTGACCGCGAGGTCGAGCACGGCGGGGGCGAGCGAGTCGAGCGCCCAGGTGAGCAGCGCACGATCCCCCACCGGGCACAGCGGCTTCGGACGCAGGGACGTCAGTGGTCGAAGTCGTGTCCCGGCACCTGCTGCGAGAGCGATGCCTGCGAGGTCGGAGCGTGCTGCTTGACTGTCATCCATGTCGGAACGCCGCTGGTTCAACCCGAACGTGCCACAAACGCTGTACATCGCGCAGTTCCTCTTGTACTTCGATGCCTTCTGGATGCTGCTCGGCGTGTTCACCGGCGGCGGCCTCGGGCTGCTCGGACTGCTGGCGCTCGCGGCATATGTCTACGGCGCCTACGGCATCGCGAACGAGAAGAAGCTCGGCTACCAGGTCGCCGTCGTCGCGTCGTTCATCCCGCTCGCCCTGCGCTTCCTGCAGTTCGCGACCGGCGTCATCGGTGCCGACCTGAGCTACGTGCTGTTCTCGACCAGCGTGCTCAACGTGCTCTTCGAGTACGCGCTGATCGGACTGCTGCTGCACCCGATGTCACGCGAGCACCAGAAGATCTGGTTCCGCTGACCCTGCGGCCGGTCGGGCCACCTCGGAGTGGCCGCGACGTCCCGCTCGCGACAATGATCGGGACATGGCGACAGACATCCAAGGAATTGAAGGGCTCAAGGAGCTCGTCGGCACCCACCTCGGCTACTCGGACTGGCTCGAGATCACCCAGGAGCGGGTGAACACCTTCGCCGACGCGACCGGTGACCACCAGTGGATCCACGTCGATCCCGAGCGTGCGAAGGACGGCCCCTTCGGCGGCACCATCGCCCACGGCTACCTGACCCTGTCGCTCGGACCGGTGCTCTTCCCGTCCATCGCGACGGTCTCGGGCATCAAGATGGGCGTCAACTACGGCGCCGGCAAGGTCCGCTTCCTGTCGCCGGTCAAGGTCGGCGCCAACCTGCGCCTCGGCGCCGAGCTGAGCCAGCTCGAGGAGCTGCCGGGCAACGGCGCGCAGGTGTACATGACCTTCACCTTCGAGATCGAGGGCAGCGAGAAGCCCGCTGCGGTCGCCGAGATCATCTTCCGCTACTACGCGTGAGCTGACCCGACCCACGTCGAACGAACTGGATGCTGCCGGCCCCGATCGGGGTCGGCAGCGTCGCGTCCGGGCCAGTGTGGAGCGTCTCAGCAGCGGCGAGGGGCGCTGGCGATGCGGCCGTACGCTGTCCGCCGTGCCACTCCCCCTCGTCCGACCCGGAGCTCGTCGCCACATCGTCCCGGTGCTCGCGGTGGTCGCGATCGTGCTGTCCGCCTGTGGGAGCGACGAGCCGCTGGCGTCGTCGGCCACCTCGCCGCAGCGACCTGCCCCGTCGACGTCGACCACCGAGGAACCGACCGGCACCGGCGGCGCCGCGACCGACGTGTCGGTGAGCGGCATCCCGGACGACTGGCAACCCGACCCGCCCGTGTGGGGCGCGTGTGAGGACCACGACATCACCGAGTGCACGACGATCGAGGTGCCCCTCGACTGGAGCGACGTCGACGGGCCGAGCATCGAGCTCGCCGTCGGCCGCCAACGGGCGCTCACCGAGCCCATCGGGCCGCTGCTCATGAACCCGGGTGGACCGGGCGCGTCGGGCCTCGAGTTCCTGTCGTACTCGCCGGTGTCCGAGCAGGTCCGCGACCGGTTCGACCTGATCAGCTGGGACCCGCGGGGCATCGGCTCGTCGACCTCGGTCACCTGCGGTGCGGGCTCCGCGGAGCTGTTCGCGCAGGACCCGTCACCCGACGACCCCACGGAGCAGGCGGCGCTCGAGTCCGCCGCGGCGGCGATCTCGTCGTCCTGCGACGCCGACATCGATCTGCTCGAGCACATCGGCACGTGGAACGTGGCCCGCGACATGGAGGCGATCCGACGGGCACTGGGATCGCCGCCGCTGAACTACATCGGCTTCTCCTACGGCACGCACATCGGACAGGCGTACGCCGAGATGTTCCCCGACGAGATCCGCACGATGGTGCTCGACGGGGTCGTCGACCCCGCGCAGGGCTTCGAGGAGTTCCTGCTCGGTCAGGCCGAGGCCTTCGACGCCGCCTTCGAGCGCAACGCCGCGGCGTGCGCCGCCGCGGGACCGTCACGCTGCGGCGTCGACGAACTGGGCGTCGCGTTCGACGAGGTCCTGGCCAAGGTCGAACAGGCGCCGCTCGGGAGCGGGTCCCGGACCGTCGGGCCGGGCGAGCTCGGCACCGCAGCCGTCGCCACGAGCTACGGCTCCGACGGCTGGACCGACCTGGGTCCGGCACTGCGCGACGCGCTCGACGGCGACGGCTCCGGTCTGCGAACCCTCGCCGAGTCGTACTACGACTTCGGTTCGTACGGCGCCTACGCCGGCGTCGTCTGCACCGACACCGCGCCGCCACGGGGCGAGGCCGCGTTCCGCGACTTCGCCGCTCGGGCCGAGGCACTCTCACCGAGGTTCGGTGCGGGCGTCGCGAACGAGATGCTGCCGTGTGCCACGTGGCCTGCAGCACCGACCGGCGAGCCCGTGGCGATCACCGCACCCGGCGCGCCGCCGATCCTCGTGGTCGGCAACACCGGCGATCCCGCCACGCCCTACGAGAGCGCCGTCGCCGTCGCCGAACGCCTCTCCTCGGGCGTCCTGGTGACCGCCGACATCGAGGGCCACACCGCCTACGGATCCAACAGCTGCGTGACACGCGTCGTCGACGACTACCTCGTCCGCCTCGTCGTCCCGGCGTCGGACCCGCAGTGCAGTTGAGCTCCTCGACCGGGCCCTAACATCGTCGGGTCATCGGTCGGGCCGCCGGTCGACCGACGGTCCGGGGGGATCACATCTTGGAGTTCAACCTCGCTCAGGTGCACGAGGCCGTCGAGGCGGCCGTGCCCGATCGGGAGTGCATCGTCTTCCGCGACCGACGCCTCTCCTACGCCGAGGTCGGCGACCGGACCCGTCGACTCGCGAACGCCCTGATCGACCGGGGACTCGGCACCGTGACCGAACGCTCGACGCCCGACGGCACCACGGTGCTCGACAACCACCTGAGCGGTCAGGACCACCTGGCGCTCTACCTGCACAACGGCAACGAGTACGTCGAAGGCATGCTCGGCGCGTACAAGGCACGCCTCGCGCCGTTCAACGTCAACTACCGCTACGTGGCCGAGGAGCTCGAGTACCTGCTGAGCGACTCGGGCGCGAAGGCGATCGTCTACCACTCGGCGTTCGCCCCGACGTTGGCCGCGGTCCGCGACCGGCTGCCCGGGCTCAGGGTCCTGCTGCAGGTCCGTGACGGCAGCGACGACACCCTGCTCGACGGTGCCGAGTGGTACGAGGACGTGCTGGCCGCCTCGTCGGACGTGCTCGACGATCAGCTGCGGGCGTCGTGGTCGCCCGATGACCTGTACGTGCTCTACACCGGTGGCACGACCGGGCTGCCCAAGGGCGTGCTGTGGCGCCAGGCCGACATCTT
>JAFAFN010000253.1 GCA_023423475.1 Actinomycetes bacterium
TCGTCGACTCGTACAGGTCGCCGTCCAGACGGAGCACCGAGATCGACTCGATCGGCGCGTCGGGCAGCGTGTCCGAGAACCAACCCTCGAGGAAGCGCACGCGGTCGTCCAGCAACCCGTAGCGCTCGAAGTTGGCGCGCACGGCGTCCGCACCGACCTTGAGCACCTCGACGTGCGACCAGTCGAGACCCGCGTCCGCCGGGTAGGCGTCACCGTCGGGCACCGGCAGCCCCTCGAAGGAGTCGGCGACCCAGACCGACCGGGTCGTGTCGCCGAGGGCCTCGAGGATGCCCCTCATGAGGATGGTCGTGCCGCCGCGCCACACCCCCGTCTCGATGAAGTCGCCCGGCACGTCGTCGACCAACGCCTGCACGCAGCACCGCACGACGTTGTCGAGCCGCTTGGTGCCGATCATCGTCTCGGCGGTCGGCGGCCAGTCGCGGCCCTCCTCGCGCGAGGCCGGATCGCCGCGCCGAACCACCCGCCACCCGTGCTCGCGCAGCGTCGGCACGACCGCGTCGCGCCCGCCGGGCCACTCGTCGAGGTCCGCGTCCCACCACTCCTGGTCGAGGAACAGCTCCCGGGTGAGGCAACGCCGCAACAGGTCGAGGTAGGCGCGCTGGGCGGGCGCCAGGTGATCGAGGATCGTGTCGTCGGTCGCAGCGTCCGGAGCGGTCATGGGCGGCGACGGTACCCGAGTGGGGTCCCGTCACCTCCCACGGACCGACATCGGCGCCATGTGAGCGGCTGGTAACAACACCTTCACATCCGTGACCACCGCCACACGTCACCGATCCGTAACGTTGACGACGTGAGTGATTCCGCCGCACCGAGCAGGTACGTGGTCACCGGCGCCGCCGGATTCCTCGGCTCGCACCTGTGCGAGGCACTCCTGCGGCGGGGGCACGAGGTCATCGGTGTCGACGACCTGTCGACCGGGCGCCGCGCCAACCTGTCGACCTTCGCCCGGCTGCCGTCGTTCTCGTTCCGCGAGGCCGACGTCAACGACGGGATCCCCGTTCGAGGTCCGGTCGACGGGTTGCTCCACCTGATCTCCCCGCTGCCGGCGGTCGCACTGCCACCGTCGGGTGCGCGGCTCCCTGCGGCCCCCACCGGCGTCGAGCAGGTGCTCGACTTCGCCACCCGTCGACGCTGTCGGCTCCTGCTCGTCGGCGCCACCGGTCAGGAGTACGAGGACCCCTTCGAGGAACCATCCGACGAGCTGCTGCACCGCGGACGGACCGACGGCCTCCCGGACCTCCGGGTCGCCCGGCTCTTCAGCGCCTACGGACCTCGGATGGAGCCCGAGGACGAGCCGACCCTGTCGAACCTGGCGCTCCAGGGCGTGACGGGTCAGCCGATGTCCCTCGCCGGCGAGCCGGGCGACACCCGGTCGTTCTGCTTCGTGTCGGACCTCGTGAACGGCATGCTCCGGCTGTTCCGTAGCGACCTGGGGCCACAGCCGGTCGACCTGGGTGACCCGACGCCACACCAGCTCGCGGACATCGGCGACGCAGTGCGCGCCGCCACGTGCTCCCGGTCGACCGTCGAGTTCCGTGGCGGCACGATCGACCGTGCCCGACCCACCCCCGACATCAGCGTGGCCAAGGAGCAGCTCGGTTGGGCGCCCAGGGTCCCGCTCGGCTCCGGGATCGCGACGACGGTCCGGTGGATGCACGACGAGCTCGGCCCGACCGTCGGCCACCACCCCCACGACGAGCGCCGCTCGGCCTGACCCCGCACGGGATCTGCCTGCGTCCCCACGACGAGCGCTCGGTACGATGACGCCGTGCCGGCCGACGATGCAGCTCCGACCACGATCACGCTCTACTGGCGACCCGCCTGTGGGTTCTGCTCGAGCCTTCGCCGCGACCTCGAGGGTTCCGGCCTGCCGATCGTCGAGGTCGACATCTGGGAGCAGCCCGACGGCGCCGAGGTGGTCCGCAGCGTCGCCGGTGGCAACGAGACCGTGCCGACGCTGGTCATCGACGCACCGGGACGCCCCGTGGTCGGCCTCGTGAACCCGTCGGCCCGAGAGGTCGTCGCCGCGGTCGCCGAGCACGCGTCCGACCTGCTCCCGCCGAGCGGCGGCTGAGCGCATGGCGGCCGACGACCTGGTCGTCCGGGCCGGGCTGGTGATCCCGGCCGCCGAGATCGACGAGCGCTTCACGACCTCCGGTGGTCCGGGTGGCCAGCACGCGAACAAGGCAGCGACCCGGGTCGAGCTGCGCTTCGACATCGCCAACTCGACGGTGCTGAGCGACCACCAGCGGCGCGTGCTCGTCGACCACTTCGGCGACGAGGTGCGCGTCGTCGTCGACGACGAACGTTCCCAGCTGCGCAACCGGACCATCGCCCGCGAGCGGCTCGGGGGGCGGCTCGCGAACGCACTGGTCCCACGGCCACCCCGTCGACCCACCCGCCCGACGCTGGGCTCGAAACGTCGCCGGCTCGACGCGAAACGCCAACGTGGCGAGACCAAGGCGAACCGACGACGCCCGACCGACGAACGCTGACCCGGCATCGTTCGTGGGCTCCGCCCCGCTACGTAGTCTCACGGCATGGATCATTCGACCGCGGTGTCCGTCGTCGTCATCGCTGCCGCCGCGGTCGTCGCACCGCTCCTGTCCGAGCTGCTGCGCCGTTGGCGCATCCCCAGCGTGCTGTTCGAGCTCGCGCTCGGCATCGTCGTGGGCCCCGCACTGCTCGGGTGGGTCGAGGTCGACCCGTTCATCAAGGGCCTCAGCGAGCTCGGCCTGGCGGTGTTGTTCTTCCTCGCCGGCTACGAGACCGACTTCGAGAAGCTGAAGGGCGCGCCGCTCAACCGGGGAGCGATCGGCTGGGGGGTCTCGTTGGTGCTCGGGCTCGGCGTCGGCGCCGTGCTGGCACTCGAGGGTTTCGTCATCTCGAGCCTGCTGGTCGGCCTGGCGCTCACCACGACGGCCATCGGCACGTTGCTCCCCATGTTGCGCGACCGCGGCATGCTCGAGACACGCTTCGGCTCGTTCCTGACCGCAGCGGGCGCGATCGGCGAGTTCGGACCGATCCTGGCGGTCACCCTGCTGCTGTCGTCGTCGAGCCCCGCGATCGAGGCAGCGTTGCTGGTCGCCTTCGCAGTGCTCGCCGTCGGCGTCGCGTCGATCGCCTCCCGCCCGCAACCGCCGGCGCTGATCGAGATGCTGCAACGCCACCTGACCACGTCGACGCAGCTGCCGGTGCGCATCATCTTGTTGCTGATCACGCTGCTGGTGATGGTCGCGGCAGAGCTCGGCCTCGACTACCTGCTCGGAGCGTTCGCTGCGGGCATGAT
>JAFAFN010000340.1 GCA_023423475.1 Actinomycetes bacterium
GCACGACCCAGCCCAGCTCGGACGCGATGCGGTCCGCGAACTCGGGGAACGAGCGACCCGACTGAGGTGACTCACGCCCGCGGGTCGGGAATCCGTGGCAGAGCACGAGTCCCGGCGCGTCGACGTGTTCGACCGACGGCTCCGACAGGTGCCCGCTCAGACGCAGACGACCGGACGCGAACTCGTAGTCCATGACCGGTTGGGGCGGGCGGGCCGGATCCGTCATGTCGGCCTAGGCAGTGAAGGACGCGCGCTGCTTCTTGTAGAGGCGGTAGCAGCGGTTGCGTGCCTCGGGGAGGGTGTCGGGCCCGAAGCAGATGTAGGTCTCGGCCTGCATCAGCTCCTCGATGATCGGCTCGTCCTCTTCGGTGATGGCGTCGATGTCGTACACGACCTGCGTGCGCTTGTCGCCGACGAACCGGTTGTGCTCGAACCTGGTGGGTCGCTCCATCTCCTCATGTTACGGCGACCGGCGCCGTGCCCCCGAACCCGAGCGCGCTCGCTCGACCGCTTCAGCGAGCGGTATCGAGCGGGAGCAGCTCCCCCGTCGTCTCGGTGCCTGCGGTTCAGTCCAGGTCGAGTCCGAGTTGTTCGATGAGGGGTCGAGCTCGGCCGTGGCGTTGGGAGCGCAGGACTCGTCGGTCGGGGGTGGTGATGATGAACCCCTGATCGAGGTGGTGGGTGTCCGGGTCCGGTTCGACCGACCAGCCGTCGGAGTGCCACAGGTGATGATGCTGCGAGCAGGCGGGCAGCCCGTTGGTCTGATCGGTCGGGCCGTCGTGTTCCCAGTGCTCGACGTGATGGATCTGGCACCACTCGAACGGGACATCACATCCGGGGTGTCCGCAGCCGCCGTCGCGGACCATGATGTTCCGCTTCTGTTCGGGCTGGAAGAGCCGAGCCGCATGACCCTGGTCGATCGGCACACCGAGGTGATCGATCACGACCGCGCGGAACACCGCATCACAGAGCAGTTCTCGGGGGGGTGCCGTCCTGGACCCGCACACCGTCCGGTGTGCGCGCATCGAGCGGCCCCGTCGCTTGCACGATGAGGGTGACGTCGGTGACAGGTGAGGGTGCGTTCGGCCTCGCTCCACAGCCTCTGACGACGAGCGCGACGAGTGCTTCGGCGAACAGGTCGTTGCGGCCGGGGAACTGCTCGAACCCCGCATGATCAGCAGTGGCGTCATCACAACAACCGTCGATGACGGTGTGGGCGGGGTGGTTGCGACAGTGCTCGCGGTAGCGGCGTTCTGCTTCTTCCAGCACCGCGGCACGGAACCGCTGCGCGTCCGCACCGACCAGATCCATGTCGACATGCAGGGCGCCGTCGAGGCCGTCGACCATCCGCTACCTGCTCCTCGGTTCCCCGAGGGGGCCGGGGCCGTCCTGATCGGCGAGGGACACGAGCCCTTGGACGTCCTTGGACCACGCATCGAAGCGTTCCAACTGTGCGAGCTCGATGAACCGTTCCTGCAACTCCACCACGATCGCCTCGACCCTGGGTGTGCACAGCCGGGCGATGAACGCGGCGTGATCCATCGAGATCACCCCATCCGAGAGCGCACGCGCGATCTCCGCGAGCAGCAGGCGGAGCTTCTTCGCGGTGTTCACCCGGGTCGCGGCGGTCGCGCCCGCGACGTGGTGCTCGTCGAGCAGCCACGCCTTCAGTCTGAGCCCGGTCCGGCGTTCGGTCACATGACGCGCGGCGGTCTCACCGAGCAGTTCCATGCGCGCGGCGTCGAGCGCCCGTTGTTCCAACTCGAGCGCGTGCAATGCGTCGAGCAGCTCGTTGTCCGACGCCGCCGCGACATCGAGCGGTGGTCGAACCAGTGGTGGTGGATGATCGAGCAACGCCACGGGCGCGCCTCCCCAACAAGTCGTGAAGTCCAGCAGCGTCACAACGAGTCGGTGACACGACGACCAGTCGTCCAACACCCACCCGAAGAGGTGGATCTGGGGAAGCAAACGACCTGGAACAGAACCTACCGAGAGGGTGTGACAAGCAAGCCGGATCGGACCCAGGCCGCTGCTCGGAGGGTCAGAGCGCGCCGATGCGGCTGAACGGCCACATGATCATGAACGCTCGACCGACGATCGTGTCGACGTCCACGGGGCCGAAGACGCGGCTGTCGCTCGAGTGCTGCCGATTGTCGCCCATGAGGAACACGTGTCCTTCGGGCACCTCGATCGGTTCGTCGATCTCGTAGGACATCGTGCCCTCGGGGAGATAGGGCTCCTCGAGCAACCGGTCGTTGATGTAGACGGACCCGTCACGGGTGAAGATCGTGTCGCCGGGCAGTCCGATGACCCGCTTGATCAGGTCCTTCGGGTCGTCCGGACCCGCAGGCAGGCCGTCGGGGCGGGCGAAGACGACGACGTCACCACGGTTCAGGTCGTGCGCGTCGTAGCTGAGCTTGTTGACCACGACCCGGTCGCCGTTCATGAGCGTGGGGCTCATGGACTCCGAGGGGATCTTGAACGCCTGCACCACGAAGGTCTTGATGATCAGCGCGACGACCACTGCGCCGATGACCACCGCGATCCACTCGAGCGCGTTGCGGGTGCCGGAACGTGGCTGCTTCTGGCGGCGGCGGGGCGAGCTGGTGGAGCTGCCCGTGGCCGGTGCCTGGTCAGGATCTGTCGGACCCGCGCCGTCCCCTGAGTCGGCAGCGGCCGGTCGCTCTGCGTCGCTGCTCGAGAGGTCCGTCATCGACGGCCACGCTACAGGCGGCGCGACCGATGCGCGGTCACGCCCCTGCGGAGCGGTACCGCCGCGCGACACGGGCTGCAGCCTGTGCCGTGAGCTCCCCGAGGTCGTCCCCGGTACCGAGATCGGTCGCCACCACATCGGGCCCGAGACGCAACAGCAGCCGCTCCAGCCAGGGCAGCGCCGTGACCGGCAGGACGATCCGGATGCGCTCGCCGTCGAGCTCCTCGAACTCGTCGCACGGATAGGTCTCGGTGACCCACCGCGCCGATGCGGGTGCGATCAGCTCGACGGTGCGGGGGCTGTCCGACAGATCCACGATGCCGTCGCCGGCACCTTCGGGTGCGTCGAAGTGCTCGTCGGTGACCGTGGCGCTGGTGATCCGGTCGATCCGGAAGAGCCGTTCGCCCCCGGCGGTGTGGCACCAGCCGTACAGGTACCAGTGCCCCTCCCTGGCGACCACGCGGTACGGATCGACCCGGCGGCGAGTCGTCTCGTCACGTGCATAGGAGTAGTACTCGAGATCGACCCCGAGGCTGCTCGCAAGCGCCGCCTGGACCGTGGCGAACACCTCGCCGTCGGCTTCGCCGAGCGCCACCTCGACGGCACCGTCGGCCGTCGTTCCGAGCGCGGCCGACAGCTTGGCGACGGCCCGGAGCAACGTGCCGTCCGGGTCCAGACCCGGTCGGTCCCCCAACGCCCGGCCAGCGGCGAGCAGCGTGAGTGCCTCGGAGTGGGTCAGCCGCAGCGGCCGCGTGAAGTAGTCGCCGAGGTGCACGTAGACCCGGTCGTCCTCGATGCTGACGTCGGTCAGCATGTCGGGAGTGAACGGGTGCAGGCCGACGTTCACTAACACGAAGTCGAGGTCGGCGACGAGGTCGTCACGACGGAGCCCGAAGCGCTCGCAGATCTCGTCGACGGTGGCGCCCTGGTGCTGGACGATCCACGGC
>JAFAFN010000378.1 GCA_023423475.1 Actinomycetes bacterium
GGTCATACGAGCGGCGGATCGCCTCGTCGAGCTTGAGCATCCGGATGAACATCGTCGGCACCCACTGGCTGTGGGTGACCCCGTGTGCCTGGATCAGCTGGAGTGAATCCTCCGGATCGAACTTCTCCATCACGACCACGGTGCCGCCGCTCATGTGGACACCCATGCAGAAGCGGAGCGGAGCAGCGTGGTAGAGCGGCGCGGTCGACAGGTAGACGGAGCGCTCGTCGAAGCCGAAGAGCCCGGTCATCAGTCCGTAGACGGCGGAGCCGGCTTCTTCGAGGGGTCGACGCTCCAGCCGTGGTTTGACGCCTTTGGGCTGGCCGGTCGTTCCCGAGCTGTAGAGCATGTCGGCGCCCGGGACGCGGCCGCTCAGCGGTTCGTTCGACTGTGCCGCCAGCGCATCCTCGTAGCTGGCGAACCCGTCGATGGTGCCGTCAATCATCAGCCACGTCTCGACCCCCGGCGCCGCGCCGATCAGGTTCGTGAGCGAGGACCCTCCCGCAGCGGACGCGATGACCGCGCGAGCCCCGCAGTCGTTGAGGATGTACGCCGTCTCCTCGTCGTTCAGACGGGTGGAGATGGCGGTGTAGTACAGCCCGGCGTAGTGACAGCCCCACGCGACGGCGAGGAAGCTCGGGTGGTTCTCCAGACAGAACGCCACATGGTCGCCGGGTTGGAGACCGAGTCCTCTGAGCAGGCGACTCAGGCGGTTCGCCTCCTCATCGAGCTCGCGATACGAGATGGTCGTTCCGTCGGAGGCCATCACGATCGCAGGGTGGTCGGGTCGCTCGAGCGCGAACCTCTGGGGGATCATCGTTCATCGCTCCTTGGCAGCGGGGCCGAGCCAATCGGTAACGACGTCGTTCCGGTCGCTGTCGGACGGTGCGACACGGCCGACGACGTGTACCTGGTCACGGTCGAACCGGTAGGGCATCCGCACGACCCGACGGGTTCCGCCGTCGCCGTCGTCGATCTCGTCGAACGGTGGGTCGGCGCGGAAGGTCGGTTGATCGAGGAGATCCTCCGGCGCTCGGACGTCAGCCCATCCGACCCCTGCAGATTCGAGGGCCGTCGTCATGTCGGAGCGATCCTTGAAGCTGGTGAGCCAGTCGTGGACGACCGTTGACCTGGTGGCGACCTTGACCTCTAGCGGGGCGTCGGACCCGAGGCCGTCGTCGAGGTCGGCGAATCGCGACAGCGTCCGCCAGAGCCCCGGGGCACTCATGGCGAGCATGATTGGTCCGCCGGCACCCTCGTAGATGTGGCCCCAGTGCTCGCCCACTGTGGAGAGTCCGTCCAGCGATTCGTGGGCGTGGTCATCGCTTGCGACGACCGCCTGGAGCATTCCCAGGTCGATATGTGTGCCGCGGCCCGTCGCGTCTCGTTGCCGGAGCGCTGCGAGTACGGCGATCGTTCCGTGGAGCGCCGAGAGGGTGTCGGCTACCGAGTGGCTCTGATCGACGAGGGGCACGTCGTGCGCCCGAGACTGTCGCACGAGGGCGCCCGACTCGGCGTGGATCACCGGGGCATAGGCACGTCGGCCGGCTTCGGGGCTGAGCGCACCGAACCCGGAGATCGAGAGCATCACCAGTCGAGGGTTCGACTCGGCGATCGACGTGAATCCCAGGCCGAGTCGGTCCATCACTCCGGTACGGAAGTTCTCGATGACGACATCGGCGACGTCCGCAAGTTCCCGGGCGAGCGCCGAGTCTGCGGCCGTCCGGAGGTCGAGCCCGATGTTCCGCTTTCCCGCGTTCATCTGTGCGAAAAGAGCGGCACGGCCGCCTTGGACCCGACCGAATCTGTCCGATACGTCGCCGTCGGCGGGTTCGACTTTGACGACGTCGGCTCCGAGGTCGCTGAGGATGCGCCCGGCGAAGGGGCCCGACACCGCCCGTGAGAAGTCCAGGACCCGGAGGCCGCTCATCGGCGCCCGCTCCTCGGCTGGCGCGCTCAGCGGATGCCCCCGGTGTCGCGCCCCTCATGGCTCGGCAGCCCGGCGGCTGCGACTGCCTCGGCGATGTCATCGAGCGTCCATCGGCCGTCACGTTCGAGCAGCCAGGATGGGTCGAGCGTCCACGGGGCAACTCGCTGGATCTTGCCTCCACCGACAAGGAATGTCTGCCCGGTGATCTCGCAGGCATCGCTGAGGAGGTAGGCGACGAACGGGGCGAGGTTGGCAGGGTCCCACCGGTCGAAACGCCCTTCCTTGGGTGCACCGACGATGTTCTCGGTGAGCCGTGTCCGGGCGCGGGGGAGGATGGCGTTGCTGCGCACCCCGTAGCGGGCGAGCTCCTTTCGGCACACCTCGGCCAGCGAGGCGACGCCAGCCTTGGCCGATGCGTAGTTCGCCTGGCCGGCGTTCGCGAAGACACCCGATTCGCTCGAGGTGAAGACAATCGAGGCATCGACGGCCTCGCCGGCCTTGCTCCGCTCACGCCAGTGTCGGGCGGCGGCACGGGTCGGGAGGAAGGCGCCGCGCAGGTTCACGCGCACCACGGTGTCCCAGTCCGAGTCGTCCATCGTGATGATGGTCCGGTCGCGCAGGATTCCGGCGTTGTTGACGAGGCCGTGGATGGAGCCGAATGCGTCGATGGTCTCGTCGATGAGGCGTTGCGCGCCATCGCTGTCGGCCACGTCGGAGTCGTTCGCCAGCGCCCGGCCGCCGGCATCGTTGATCTCGGCGGCCAGTTCCTCGGCGGGGCTGGCGTCAGCACCGACTCCGTCGCCACCCGAGCCGAGATCGTTGATCACCACTGCGGCGCCCTGCGATGCCAGGAAGCGCGCGTGCTCCCGTCCCACACCTCGGCCTGCGCCGGTGATGACGATGACCCGTCCTTCGAATGCGCCCGACATGACTGCCTCCTGCTGATCGATTGAGTGCGTTCAGCTCGAACGGTGCCACCGGAGGGCGTGAGTGTCAATATGCGTAGCGATATACGAAACGGGCTACGCAAACTTGCAGTTGAATCGGAACTGTAGTTCAGTACGCAGAACTCATTCCTTGACCTGTTCGGAGTTCCCCATGGCACCGTCCGTACCGCTCGTCGACTACCTCGACCTCGACGGCCCAGCGTTGGTCGTCAACGAATGCACGTCCTGCGGCGCTCGCTACTTCGATCGGCGCAACGCATGCGCGGCGTGCTCCGGGCTCGACTTCCAGCGGGTGACCCTGCCGACCGAGGGGGAGCTCACAACGTTCACGATCGTCGGCTTCGCCGCCCCCGGCGTCCCCGTTCCGTTCGTCGCCGGCATCGTCAACTGCGGCGGGACGAGCGTTCGGACGAACGTAATCAACGTGCCCGCTGATCCCGACCACGTACGGACCGGAATGAAGCTGCGCCTGGCGACCTACTCGCTCGGCGCTGATGAAGACGGCACCGAAGCGATCGGCTTCGGCTTCGAGCCCCAGGAGGCGAACTGATGGCAGACGATATCTGGATCCTCGGCATCCACATGACGAAGTTCGGCAAGCACCCCGACAAGGACGCGCTCGATCTTGCGAGCGAGGCGGCCCTCGGAGCGCTCGGCGACGGCGGTGTGACCATGAAGGACATCGGCATCCTGGCGGCGGGCAACCTTCTCGGACCGGGGGGCATGGGGCAGCAGCTGCAGAAGCAGATCGGCCAGACCGG
>JAFAFN010000401.1 GCA_023423475.1 Actinomycetes bacterium
CCTCTGACCCGATCGCGCCGGAACCGTCGCCTGCCGACGGCGGTCTGTGCGAGGCTGTGCGGACCGGTTCCCGTCGCAAGCTGAGCGGCGGGGCTGACCGACGAGGGGTCCCCACGGGCGATGGAGCACGACGAACGACCGCTGCGCTGGTTCGGCCGCGTCACCGCCGTCGCGGTGGCCGTCGTGCTCGCGGGCAGTTGCGCCCCGTTGGGCACCGGCTCGGCGACCGTGGAACGCCCCGATCCCTCCGACGCGCCGTTCGTGCTGGGCGACGGATCCACAGAGGTGCTCGGCATCTCGGAGTACGCGGACGGCCCCGATGCGCCGGCAGCGCTCGAGCCGGCGCCGATCGAGACCGAGCCGCTGCTCGTGCCCTCGACCACGGCCACGCCGCCGATGAGTCTCGCGCCCACCACCGCGCCTCCTCCCACGGTCGCCCCGACCACCTCGCCACCGGACTCGACGGTCTCGGTCGCCGGCACACCCGACACGATCATCCCGCCGACGGCGCCCAACGCCGCCCGCGCCCTCGAGCGCCTCACGAGCGACCAGAGCCGTGAGGTCGCCGCCCGTGCACTCGGGCTGATCGCCTTCGACTGGCGCAACGGACTGCCCGGCTGGGAACTGCGCTTCCTCGACGGCCGCTCCGGCTACCGCGGTCTGACCTATCCGGACGCCGCCGTGATCGAGGTCTTCGTCCGGCCGGGGGACACCGCCGAGGGCCTGGCGCACGTCGTCGCCCACGAGATGGGCCACGCCGTGGACGTCTCCACGCTCGACGACGAGGACCGCGCCCAGTGGGCCGCTGCTCGGGGCTACGGCGGGCGGGCCACCTGGTGGGTCAGCTCCGGTGGGTCCGACTTCGCGTCGGGGTCGGGTGACTTCGCCGAGAGCTTCGCCTGGTGGCAGGCGGCCGGCGGGCAGTGGTTCGGCGACCTCGCGGGTCCGCCCAACCCCGCTCAGGTCGGCCTCCTCGCGCAGCTGACCTCACGTCGGTGAGTGTCGGGCGCAGGCCTGCGTGACGTTAGAGTGACCGGGTTGTGCGGGGCGGACGAGCGCCACGCCGAAGCACCGGGCGAGGGGTTCCGTTGACCGAGCAGACGACCAGGGCCACAGCGAGCCCCAGCCGTGGCGGCTCCGGCCTGTTGATGGGCATGGTCCGCGCCTGTCGCCCGAAGCAGTGGGCCAAGAACGTGCTGGTCTTCGTCGCTCCGGCGGCGGCCGGCGTGATCGACGAGCCGTACCGGCTACGGCTCACCCTCATCGGTTTCGTCGCGTTCTGCATGGTCTCCTCGGCGACGTACCTCCTGAACGACATCCTCGACGTCGAGTCCGACCGCAAGCACCCGACGAAGTGCCGCCGCCCGATCGCCGCGGGCATCGTCCCGGTGCCGCTCGCCATCGGCCTGGCGCTGGTGCTGTTCGTCGGTGGCATCGGGGTCGCGCTCGTCGACAACGTGCAGCTCGCCGGCATCGTTGCCGGCTACGCCGTGCTGACCACGACGTACTCGCTCTTCCTCAAGACCATCCCGATCCTCGACCTGGTCATCCTCTCGGCGGGCTTCATCCTCCGACTGCTCGGCGGCGCCTATGCCGCAGAGGTCGAGGTCTCGGACTGGTTCCTCATCATCTCGTTGTTCGGCTCGCTCTTCATCGCCGCGGCGAAGCGCTTCGCGGAGAAGCAGGAGCTGGGGGACCGGGCGGCCGAGCTCCGCCCGACGCTCGGTGCCTACTCGGTGGAGTACCTCGGCTTCCTCCGGGCCGTGTCGGTCACCGCCCTGATCATGAGCTACTGCATGTGGGCCGTCGAACGGGCCCACGGCGACGTCCTGCTCGGCCAGGCGGCGGCGAGCCCCTGGGCCCAGCTGTCGATCGTGCCCTTCCTGATCGCGGTGCTGCGCTACGCGCTGCTCGTCGACCAGGGCAAGGGATCCGCCCCGGAGGACGTCATCCTCCACGACCGTCAGATGCAGGTGATGGGTGTGCTCTGGGCCGCCTGCCTGCTGATCGGGATCTACGCATGAGCCCACTCCGTCGCAGTCCCCAGCCGCCGCCCGCCCGGGAGCAGGCGCTGCTCTCGGGGTGGGGTCGCACGGCTCCCACCGCTGCCGAGCTGGTGCGCCCGACCTCGGTCGAGGACCAGCTCGAGATCGTCCGTGGCGCGGGGTCCCGCGGCATCGTGGCCCGCGGCCTGGGGCGCGGCTACGGCGACTGCGCCCAGAACGCCGGGGGCACCGTCCTGCACGGTCCGTCCTCGTCGGGTCTGCTCGACCTCGATCTCGACACCGCCACCATCCGGGTCCTGGCCGGCACCAGCCTGGACGAGCTGATGCGCTGGCTCGTGCCGCTCGGCCTGTTCGTGCCCGTCACCCCGGGCACCCGATCGGTGACCGTCGGTGGTGCCATCGCCGCGGACATCCACGGCAAGAACCACCACGTCAAGGGGTCGTGGGGCGACCACGTCCAGTCGTTCCGTCTGATCGACGGCAAGGGCGAGCTCCGTGACGTCGATCGCACGACTGCACCCGAGCTCTTCGCGGCGACCGTCGGAGGCATGGGCCTGACCGGCATCGTGGTCGACGCCACGGTCAAGATGCAGCCGGTCGAGTCCTCGCTGCTCGTGGTCGACACCGACCGCACCGCGGACCTCGACGAGGTCATGTCGCTCATGGTCGAGGGCGACGACCTGTACGACTACTCCGTCGCCTGGATCGACATCCTCGCCCGCGGTGCGTCGATGGGCCGCTCGATCCTCGACCGGGGTCGCTTCGCCACCCGCGACGAGGCTCTCGCCGGGGGAGCGACCGATCCGTACGCGTACCACCCCCATCAGCTGCCGCCGGTGCCCGACCTGTTCCCGTCGGGGCTGATCAACAAGCTGTTCTGCAAGACCTTCAACGAGGCCTGGTACCGCAAGACACCGCCGCAGCGGCGCGACGCGCTGCTGACCATCGAGCAGTTCTTCCACCCGCTCGACATGGTCTCCGACTGGAACCGGGCCTACGGCGCACGTGGCTTCTTCCAGTGGCAGTACGCAGTGCCGGACGAGGCGACGGAGTTCGTCAGGACGTCGCTCGAGCGCCTCTCCGACGCGGGTGTGCCGTCGTTCCTCGCCGTGCTGAAGCGCTTCGGCCCCGGCAACGACTCGCCGCTGTCGTTCCCGACGAAGGGCTGGACCCTGGCCTTCGACACCGCCGTCGAGCCCGGCATGGAGCGGCTCTTCGACGAGCTCGACGAGCAGGTCGTCGAGTGCGGCGGACGGATCTACCTGGCCAAGGACAGCCGGGTGCGCCCCGAGCTCGTCCCGCTCATGTACCCCCGCCTCGACGAGTGGCGGGCGGCCCGTGACGAGGTCGATCCGGAGCAGCGCTTCCGGAGCGACCTGTCACGGCGCCTCCAGCTCTACTGAGCGTCCCGCAGGAGCGTCGGCTCAGCCGCCGACCTCTTCGGCGTAGGTGGTCAGGTCGTCCTGGAACCCGGCGTCGACCGACTCGATCGTGGCGGCGACGTCCTCCTGGCCGAGGGTGATCTTCTCGAACGACGAGCGCACGGCGGCCCGGAACTGGTTGTAGGGACCGAACACCGGACCCGGGAACTCCGGGTCGAGCTCGTCGAGGGAGCTGGACGCGATGGCCAGCCACTGACCCCGGCGGGACTCGCTGAAGTCCTTCTGCAGCGCCGGGTCGTTGCGAGCCGCCTCGGACACCGGCAGGTACGAGCCCTCGAGGGTCCAACGGACCTGGTTGGGTGTCTCGTTGAAGAACTTGAGGAAGTCCCACGATGCGGCGATGCCGGCGTCGTTGCCGCGGTCGACCATGTACCAGCCGGCGCCGCCGATCTGGCCCTGACCGGCTTCGGTGAAGCCAGGGTTGAGTCCGACACCGATCTTCAGCGAGTCGAACTTGAAGGTGGACAGGTCGATGCCCAGGTCCTCGGCGCCGATGTCCTCGTTCTTCAGGGTGCCCTCGATGGCGCTGTTGACCGAGGTGATGGCCGTCGAGGTGTCGATCAGCATCGACGAGGAGCCGAGCGCCATGGCGAAGAGCTGGTCGTAGGGCTGGGAGTAGGGGATCGCGTTGAGCAGACCGTCGTCGTACATCGAGCGGAACCACTCGTAGACGTCGGTCGTGGCGTCGTTGGCGAGCTCGGACTCGGTGGCGAGGCCCGAGCGGCCGTTGGCCTCGTTCACGATCGGCTGCTTGGAGCCGGTGAGCAGGTGCTCGAGGTACCAGGCGTCGAGACGCAGCACCAGCGGTTTCTCGACGCCCTCGAGACCGGCCGCCTTGATCTTCTCCGCAGCGGCACGCAGCTCGTCGAGCGTCGCCGGCAGGGTGGCGGTGTCGACGCCGGCGGCGCTCAGGTGGTTCTCGTTCACGTAGAGCACGGGCTGCGAGACGCTGAACGCCGCAGGCCACAGCGCGTCCTCGACGGTCCAGCCAGCCGTGACTGCCGGCAGTACCTGGTCGTAGAACTCCTTGGCGTCGGGGTCGGCGTCGATGCACGACTGCGCCGGCACGACCGTCTGGGAGTCGATCATGAACTGCGTGGTGGTGTCCTCGCTGAGCACCATGTCGGGCAGCGACTCGGGGTCGGCCAGCGCGGACTCGTACTTGGCGAGCATCTCCTCGTAGTTGCCCTGGGCCTCGACGTTGACCTTCACCTTGTCCTGCGAGGAGTTGTAGTCCTCGGCGATGGACTCGACGGTGCGCTTCGTGAGCCCGACCCATGCGTGCCAGAGGGTCACCTCGGTCACGCCGTCCGCGTCTTCGACGGCGTCGACGGGGCACTCGGGGAGGTCGCCGCCGGAACCGCCGCTGCTGCCGCCTGAGCTGCTGCCGCCCTCGCTGCCACCACCGCAGGCGGCGGCGACCAGGGCGACGGCCCCGATCAGCGCGAACAACAGGTGTCGGCCGCGTCCCCTGGACGACGACGCGGTCGACCCGACGGGTTCGGACGGAGAGGAAGAGTGCATCTGGTCTGCTCCCTGGTGGTGAACTTCTGGAGCCGCCCTCGTGCGTCGGC
>JAFAFN010000416.1 GCA_023423475.1 Actinomycetes bacterium
GTTCTCGATGCATCCCACCATCCCGGTCGCGAGCCCGCTCGTGCTCGACCTCGTCGACACCTGGACCGGTCGCAGCATGGGAGGGTGCCGGTACCACGTCACCCATCCGGGCGGACGCAGCTACGACACCTTCCCCGTGAACGCCAACGAGGCCGCGGGTCGGCGCGGCAACCGGTTCTGGGAGTTCGGTCACACGCCGACGGTGCCGGAGCACCCCGAC
The DNA here is from genome assembly GCA_023423475.1 of Actinomycetes bacterium. Lineage (GTDB taxonomy): Bacteria > Actinomycetota > Acidimicrobiia > Acidimicrobiales > Microtrichaceae > JAFAFN01. Next base: position 221 of record JAFAFN010000416.1, read on the forward strand.
GCCACCGGCGCACCCTCCTCCCCGGTCGACGGACGACGTCACGCCACCACGTTCGAGGCGATCCCACCCGACGAAGCGGCCGGGACCACCGAGGCGACCGAGGACGCGACGCCCGCGGTCTCGCCGTTCGCAGCGTCCACCGGGCACGGTCGCTCGGGCCGACGTGGCCCGATCCCCGCGCCGACCGCCCGGACGACGGGCTACACACTCGACCTGCGCAGATCGACCTAGGGTCGCGCCCGTCATGAGCCTGTTCGAGCTCGGCCCCGCGCCGTACTACTCACCTCCCGCGGGTCGCCACGACGAGATGATCGACCGCTCCGGAGCGGTTCGGCCGGTCTGGGAGCGCGTCCACGAAGCGCTGCTCGGCACCGGACAGGAGTCGCTCCGCCGTGACGTGGCGCGCATCCAGCGCAAGCTGCACAGCCACGGCGCCAGCTTCAGCGGCCCCGACGGGGTGACCAGCGACTGGTCCCTCGACCCGATCCCGATGGTCGTCGAGCGCTCCGAGTGGGCTGGGCTGGGGCGGGCGCTCGAGCAGCGCGCCAAGGTGCTCGAGGCGCTGCTCGCCGACGTCTTCGGGGAGCAACGACTGCTGCGGTCCGGCCTCCTGCCGATGGACGCGATCCTCAGCCACCGCGACTACCTGCGCCCCTGCATCGGCCTCCAGCCGGGTGCCGGGCGGCACCTGGTGCTCTACGCCGCGGATGTCACCCGTTCGCCCGACGGGGGCTACACCGTGGTCTCGGACAGGACCCAGGCACCGTCGGGCGCCGGGTACGTGCTCGAGAACCGAGAGGTGCTGTCCACCACCGCGCCGGAGCTGTTGCGCTCATCCGGCGCCGAACCCCTCGGACCGTGGTTCTCGGCCATGCGCTCGACGCTCGCCGAGATGGCACCACCCGACATCGACGACCCACGTGTGGTCATCCTCACCCCGGGGCCGCTGAGCGAGACCTACTTCGAGCACGGCTTCCTGTCCCGCTCGCTGGGCTACACGCTCGTCGAACCCGCGGATCTGACCGTGCGCGACGGACACGTCTGGCTGAAGTCGGTGAACGGGCTCGAGCCGGTCCACGTGATCCTGCGTCGCCAGGACGCGGAGTGGTGCGACTCCCTCGAACTGCGGGAGGACTCGCTGCTGGGCGTGCCCGGACTGGTCGAGGCGGCACGCCGACGCAACGTGAGCATCGTCAACCCGCTCGGGTCCGGTCTCGCCGAGAACCCCGCCCTGCTCCCGTGCCTGGGCGAGCTCACCAGGGTGCTGCTCGACGAGGAGCCGTTGATCGAGGCGGCGCCCACCTGGTGGTGCGGCGAGCCGGCGGGCCGGTCGCACGTGTTGGCCAACCTCGACCGGCTGGTGGTCAAGCCGATCGACCGCAGCAGCGGCACCGCGAACATCTTCTGCCGGGAGCTCGACCGTGGTGCGCTCGACGAGCTCCGGCGGCGCATCGAGGCCCGTCCGCACCTCTACGTCGGCCAGGAGGAGCTCGAGCTCTCCAGCGCGCCGGCGCTCGACGACGACGGCGTCATCGTCGCCCACCACGCGGTGCTGCGCTCGTTCCTCGTCGCCGATGCCGGCGGGTTCAGCTGGATGGACGGTGCGCTGACCCGCACCTCGGCCCGTCGTGGCTCGATCTCGCTGTCGACCGGCGGGGTCAGCAAGGACACCTGGGTCGTCGCGATCCCGACCGAGCACTCGTGGAGCTCCCGCCGACCGCTTCGACTGCCCCAGGTCGACCTGCGCGACTCCCTCACCAGCAGCTCCGCGGAGTCGATGTACTGGATCGGCCGCAACCTGGAGCGTGCCGAGAGCGTCGTGCGACTGGTGCGAGCGATCGAGCGTTCGCTGAGCCTGTGGCCCGAGCTGCGCGAGGAGTCCGATGGCGCCTGGCTCACCACCGTCGACTCCACGCTCGAGTCGATCATCGACCCTCCGCTCAACGACGACGGCACCCGATCCGCGGCGGGGCTGCTGACCGACGCCCTCGTCGACGGTCGGCGTCCGCGCAGCCTGGTGACATCGTTGCGCTTCATGGTCCGTGGCGGGCGGTCGGTGAGCGAGCTGTTCTCGACGGACTCGTGGCGGATGCTCAGCGAGCTCGAAGGCCTGGTGCTGCGGCTCGAGGCAGCCGGCCAGCGACCCGACGGCGCGGACGAGGCGCGTGAGCTCGCCGAGGCGACGATCGCCCCGCTCAACGCCCTGTCGGGTCTGGTCGGCGAGTCGATGGTGCGGGATCCAGGTTGGCGGTTCCTCGACCTGGGCCGCAGGATCGAACGGTCGATCCTGCTGGGTCAGATGCTCGACGCCGCGCTCTCCCAGCGCCCGTCCGACCCGATCGCCGCCCCGCTCTACGAGACGTTGCTGGCCGCGTGGGAGTGCCTGGCCGTCTACCGGCGCCGACACCGCTCCGACATCGAGCTGCCGACGATGTTCGCCCTGCTCTTCACCGACGGGGACAGCCCCCGCTCGATGCGGTACCAGGCCGACCGCATGGCCGAGGACCTCGCCGCGCTGCCGGGCATCGTGTCGGATCCCGACGGCGTCACCGACCAGCTCGCCGCGCTCCTGGACCGGCTCGAGCACCTCGACGTCGCCTCGCTGTCGCAGCTCGACCACGCCGATGAGCACGCGACCCTCCAGGAGGAGCTCGCCGCGCTCGATCGGCTCTTCGGTGAGATCGCGGACCTGACCGAGCTCGGCTACTTCGCCCAGGTGGGCATCAGCCCGCTGAGCGGCACCGCCCACTGGGAGCCGGTCCAGTGAGGTTCCAGGTCACCCACACCACCACGTACTCGTACCAGAGCCCCGCGAGCCTCTGCTACAACCAGCTCCACCTCCGCCCGCGTGAGACACCCCAGCAGCGGGTCGTGCGCTCCGAGATCGTCGTCGACCCCCGACCAGACGATCGGTCCGACCGCATCGACGTGCACGGCAACGACGTGTCGTACCTGACCATCGAGGGTCCTCACGACTCCTTGACGGTGACCTCGTCGTGCGAGCTCGACCTGTCGCCCTACGACATCAGCCCCGCGGCGGAGCGCACCTGGGAGGCGACCAGCGACGCGGTCGTCGACCCCACACCTACGCGGGAGTTCCTGCTCGAGAGCCCGCACGTCCCGATGCTGCCCGAGGTCGAGCAGTACGCCGCCGAGTCCTTCCCGCCCGGACGTCGGCTCATCGATGCCGTGACCGACCTGACCTCCCGGATCCACCACGACTTCGTCTTCGACCCCGGGGTCACGACGGTGTCGACCCCGCTCGCGGACGTCATGTCGCACCGACGAGGTGTCTGCCAGGACTTCGCACACCTGGCGATCGCCGCGCTGCGTTCCGTCGGACTCGCCGCCCGCTACGTCAGCGGGTACATCGAGACCCTGCCCCCGCCCGGCCAGGAGAAGCTGGTCGGCGCGGATGCCTCGCACGCCTGGTGCTCGGTCCGACTGGCGGACGGCTCGTGGCTCGACCTCGACCCGACCAACGACGTCGTGGGCCCGGACCACCACCTGACGGTCGCGTGGGGACGGGACTACTCCGACGTGGTGCCGGTCAAGGGCGTCGTCATGTCCAACGGCGCCGGCATGCAGCTGGTCGTCGCGGTGGACGTGCGCCGGCTCCCGGAGTGAACCGGCCCGGGGCGCGGCCTCGGGCCGCGAGGGCCGCCTGCTCGATCAGACCTTGAGGTAGCGGCCCACGGCGATGCCGGAGCCGATCGCGCCGGTCAGCGCACCCACCACGAGCACCAGCACGACCGACTTCCACAGGTCGCCGCCGGTCCACTTGATCTGGTTGAGCAGCTCGAAGCTGACCTGGTTCACGAACTCGCGTTTCCACAGCGCGTCGAATCCCCACGTGAGACCTGCCGCGGCGATGGCACCCGCGATGCCCTGGATCATGCCCTCGACCATGAACGGCAATCGGATGAACCAGTTGCTGGCACCGACGAGGCGCATGACCTCGATCTCTCGCCGTCGTGCGAACACGGCGGTGCGGATGGTGTTGAAGATCAGCAACACCGACACGAAGATCAGGGCGATACCGAAGATGCGGACCCACGAGTTCAGTGTCGTCAGCGAGTTCTGGACCTGGCGCGCGTACTCCTCGGCGTACTCGACGCGCAGCACACCTGCCATGTCCTCGAACTCGTTGCCCACCGCCGTGACGACGTCCGCGTCGGTGCTCGTCGGCTTGACCCGGAAGCTCTGGGGCAGGTCGGCGGCCTCGATCGCGTCGACGAAGTCCGGCTGGTCCTCGAAGAGGCGCTGGAACTCGGCGTAGGTCGCTTCCTGGTCGAGGAAGTCGACGCTGTCGACCTGGGGGTTCTCGTCGAGGTTCCGCGAGACGCTCTCGATCTGCTCGGCGGTCGCCGTCGGGTTCATGTAGACGAACATCTGGACGTCCTTGCGGAGTCCCAGGAAGCTCTGGTTGATGCCCGTGCCGATCAGGAAGCTCACCGCCACGAAGGCGAGCGCGATCGCCACGGTCAGCAGCGATGCGATGGTCAGCGTCAGGTTCCTGACGAGGTTGGAACCCGTCTCCTTCAGTACGTAGTCGAGACGTACAGCCACGATGCCCTCATTCGTTCGGTGCGGTTCGCCGAGCGCTCGGCGATCATTCGTACACGCCTCTTGCCTGGTCCCGGACGATCCTGCCGCGATCGAGCTCGATCACCCGACGACGCATCGTGTCCACGATGCCACGGTCGTGGGTGGCCATGACCACGGTGGTCCCGGTGCGGTTGATGCGGTCGAGCAGCTTCATGATGCCGACCGAGGTCGCGGGGTCGAGGTTGCCGGTGGGCTCGTCCGCGAGGAGGATCAGCGGCCGGTTCACGAACGCCCGTGCGATCGAGACGCGCTGCTGCTCGCCGCCGGAGAGCTCGTCGGGCATGTTCCCCGCCTTGCGGCCGAGGCCGACGAGCTCGAGGATCTGCGGCACCGCCTCCTTGATCGCTGAACGGGGACGCCCGATCGCCTCGAGCGCGAACGCCACGTTCTCCGAGACGGTCTTGTTCGGGAGGAGCTTGAAGTCCTGGAACACGCTGCCGATGTTGCGACGCAGGTACGGCACCTTGTAGCCGGGCAGCGCGGCGATG
>JAFAFN010000423.1 GCA_023423475.1 Actinomycetes bacterium
CTCGTGGATCGCGTGGTGGTGCTTCGGGCACAACAGCAGCAGGTTGTCCTTCACCGTCAACCCGCCGTGCTCCCACCACACGATGTGGTGCACGTGCAGCCGGTGGCGACGCTGACAGCCCGGGAAGCGGCAGCACCCGCCGTCGCGGCGCATCACCGCACGCCGCAACGCCCGGTTCGGGACCCGGTCGTGGCGCCCGAGATCGACGCTCGACACCTCGCCGGTGTGCGCGTCGATCAGGTCGAACACAGCTCGTACCCCCGAATCGGCCACCAGGGCTCGGGCCCGGTGCTCCGAGATCTGTGCGCCCGAACCGGTTCGGAACGGCCAGACCGAGCTCCGCAGCGCCGCCTCCACACGCCGCAGCCCGGCAGCCGACAGCGGCGATGCGTCACGGGGCTGGCGCGGCGATACCGCGGAAGCGTCGGGCGGCAGCTCGACCGGTTCAGCTCCCGAGGCTGATGCTGATGCTGCAGCGTCGGGCGCGAGGGCCGACAGCTCGGCCGTGACGTGCACGGTGACCTCGGGCTGTGCGGCGAGCGACGACTCGACCGACGCACCCGCAGCCATCCCATCGAGGAACGCGTCCAACCGACGAGCATCGAGGTCCTCGAGCTCCTCGCCCTCGGCCGCCTCGGTCACCAACCTGCCGGCGATCTGCGCACGGAACGCGTCCGCCGCAGCGCCCGCCGGGATCCGTGCACGCACCACCAGATCACCGTTGACCTCGAGATGCCATCGCAACGACCTCAACCGCTGCGAACACGCCTCGTCCTCCCGGACCTCATCGGGATCGAGCGCTCGCCGCAACCGCGACACCGCACGCTCCATCTGCGCCGCGGTCGCGTACCGGGCCATCTCGACCAACTCGGCCTCGTTCCCGCCATGCGCGACCCGGGTGATCGCCCGCACCTTCGAATACGACACCTCACCCGCGGAGAACGCAGCCGTCACCACCGGCAGCTCACGCAGACACCGGGCGACACGCACCTGCTCACGCGCCGCGACCATCCCCACACCGCAACGCCAGTTCAACCAATGCGCACACGAGTACGCCTCCCACTCCTGCCAGCCACCCCGAGCGTCGTACTCAGCGACCATCAACAAGAACGAACACGTCGCCGCCGCCAGATGCCCCGACAAGGAGAACATCTCGTGCTCCAGCCGCTCCAACGGCATACCCGACACACCCACCGGCCCAGCACCCACCGCTGTCATATCCACTGCCGTCACACCTACGAGGTTCGTCATGTCCAGCTCCCACATCGACTCCCAGCGACACTACGAACCTGCACTGACAACGAACCCCGACCTCTCGACCGACGACCGGCCCGATCCCCTCAATTCGTCGCAACGCGGCGCGCGACACCCACCCGCACCCACCGACACACTCGCCCCGGCACACCCGCCTCGGCACACCGCTGAATTCGTCGGACGCGATTCCGCGGAAGCGTCGGCGGCACCGTCGACCGCACGAACGACCGCACATCGACCCCACCTGCCGAAAAGAGTTTCACCCGCCGCTCGGGGATGCCGATCCTGGGACCATGAGCTTGGGCGAGATCGTCGGCACGAATCCGGAGCAGTGGCGGGACCCGGCCACGCTCGCTCGGATGGCGGGTGAGATCGGACCGGACCTCGCCGTGGTGGTCGACCCCGAGGGGATCATCCGCTTCGTGGGCGACGCCTCACGACGTCTGCTCGGCTACGAACCGCATGAGCACGTCGGCGAGGCGATGTGGGACTTCGTACATCCCGACGACCTGGTAACCGCCGCCGGCGCATTGCAGGAGGCCAACCGGACCGAGGGGTACCACCTGCCAACGGTGTTCCGGGTCCGCACCGCGGACGACGGATGGGTCGGCTACGAGGTCAACGGCGTCACGATCGACGGACCGGGTGGCATCTGGGTGGTGCTGTCGATGCGTCCGGTCGCGGACCGTGACGAGACGATGGAACGACGGGTGCGCATCGAGCACCTGATCCGGCTGGCATCGCTGGAGTGCTCGGCGGTCCGCTGGAACGACGTCGATGCGCTCGTCGAGCGGTTCCTCCAGGAGCTCTCGACCATCGTCGGGGCAGAGCTGGCCGAGCTCGCCTGGCAGGAGCGCGACGAGGGGCTCCGCATCGGGGCTCGCTGGCCGATGGTGCGCACCGGTCCCGCCGCTCGACGTGGCGGTGACGAGTTCGACGCGCTGTGGCCCTTCGACGAGTCATTCCGGGAACTGCTGCACTTCAGCTCGAACCTCGAGGAGCTCCCTCCGTCCGAGGTCCGCGACCGCTTCATCCGACTGCGCACCCGCGCGGTGGTCGAGGTACCGCTGTCGCCGAGGCGGCCGTGGGCGGTGCTGCGCCTGGCCTTCGGCCCGACGTGGCAACGATGGGACGACGCGAACGTCGACCTGGTGGTGGTGCTCGCCACGACGCTGATGGCGACGCTGCGCCGTTGCATGGCCGAGGCGCACCTCCACCAGCAGGCACGGACCGATCCGCTGACCGGCCTGATGAACCGCGCCGAGCTCTACCGACGCTTCGAGCAGCTCCTCGAGCACCGGGACGAGGCCGAGGGCGAGCTCGGGGTCCTCTACTGCGACCTCGATCTGTTCAAGCAGGTGAACGACCTGCACGGGCACGCGGCGGGCGACGAGCTGCTGCGTCAGGTGGCCGACGAGCTCCGGGCGAACGTCCGCGACGTCGACCTGGTGGCCCGGTTCGGCGGCGACGAGTTCGTGATCGTGTGTCCGAAGCTGGAGTCCGGCGAGACGATCGAGCGGGTCATGGCCAGGGTCAGCCACGCCGTGCGACGCCTGTCGCCCTACGGCCTCCCGGTCCGCCTGAGCGTCGGTGCGGCGCTCGCGATGCCAGGGTTGGGTGCCGACGAGCTGATCCGCCTGGCGGACGAGGCGATGTACCGGGCCAAGCGGGGCC
>JAFAFN010000521.1 GCA_023423475.1 Actinomycetes bacterium
CGGTGGCACGGTTCGACGTACCAGATTACGAGCCTGACTTCAGACTGGCGGTCGAGGACTTCTGGGGAGTGCGAACTGCCCAGACGGCCCGCCAGGTCGAGTCCGGCCGAATCGACGCGGGGACGCGTGGAGCGGTCACCGGGGGCAAGCACCTTGACTCGGTCGCCAACCTGATCGTGCAGGTGATGGTCGACGCTGGCATGGAAGCTCCATCCCCGATGCAGCTGCCTGGCTATTACCGGCGATCGAAGCGGTGGGACCTCGTAGCGCGGTGGGGTCCGGCGATTGGTGCCGTGGTGGAGTTGAAGAGCCAGGTCGGTTCGATCGGGAACAACGCCAACAACCGGATCGAAGAGATGATCGGGCAGTCCGTCGACTTCTGGAAGGCGAGTCGCGAAGACCTGATGGGGCCTGTCCCGCCGTGGTTCGGCTACGTCATGCTCGTTGAGGATTCGCCAGTCTCCACGCGACGCGCTCCAGCAGCGCGGGTAACACCCGAGTTTCCGCCCGACGAGGTATTCGTCAACACCAGCTACATCGACCGCTACGTGATCGCTCTCGACCGGCTGAGGCTGGAGCGCGACATGGACGAGGTGTGCTTGGTCGCGACCACGTCCGACGGCGAACTCTGGTACCCCGAACCGTCGATGACCTTCCAAGCCTTCGCGACGGCGATACACGCTCGTGCGATGGTCCTGAGAAGTCAGTTCGACGGTTAGCACGGCGATTCAGGGGACTCCCACGGCGCACTCCGGTAAAGCAGTCAACTGAGCTATACCGCAATCGCCGTCGAGATGACGCCCTCGCCGCGCTCGTCGTGCCGGGGCCCTGCGTCCCGGATCGTGGTCGGCCGGTCCGAGAGGACGGTCGTCGGTTCCTGCATGTGTCGCTCCTGACGTTGGGTGGAGTCGGGTCCCGTGTCCGGCGGACTCGGTCATGAGCCGGTCACCTGCGACATCGCGGACATGAACGGGACGGCGAGGAACATGAGGCCTGGCACAAGGGTCGCGACCGTGACGGGGATCCAGACGAGCTGGGAGCGCCGTTCGATGGTCTCGAGCAGCTCCCGTTGGGCCTCGGCGCGCACGGAGCGTGCCTCCTCGGAGATCAGCGCGCCGAGGTCGCCGGCCGATCCGTGCAACGACAGCACGGCGACGAGCCGTCGAACCGCGTCGACGCCCGAACGGTGCGACCACTCCTCGAGCGCCGAGATCTCGGTGCTGCCATGGCGAACGTCCCGCATGACCGAGCTGAGGTCGTGTGCGACGACGCCGTCGCTGCGGGTCGCGAGTCGCGTCAGCGCGCTGCTCACCGAGTGTCCGGCCGAGAGCAGCATGCCGAGTTGTTCGACGACCACCGGGAGCTCTGCACGCAGCGTGCGCTCGCGTCGTGCGGCGAGCGCCGACAGGTGTTGCTCGTCGGCGATCACGACGAGTGCAGGGACGCCGACCAGGATCGCGATCGTCATCGCCGCGGCCGGCCCGACCCACAGCGAGAAGATCGCCGCACCCAGCAACGCGACGATGCCGCGGGTGAACTGGCGGACACGGAAGTCCGCCGGCTCCATCGGCGATCCGGCTCGGACCAGGCGCACTCCCAGGTCCTCGGTCACCCCGAGTGCGCCGCTGAGCCGGCCGCCCAGCTCCTGTGCGATCGGCGCGAGGATCTGGGCGAACGAGGCGGGCGACCGTCGTACCCGGCTCGGCCGGCGAGCGGTCCGGAGGTAGGGCGCCAGCCGTTCGGCCGTCGGTCGCCTGTCGAACCAGGGCACTTCGGCGAGCACCAGCGTGCAGCCGACGACGCCGAGCAGCGCAGCCAGGGTCCACAGCACCGGGGTCATGCGTCGAAGACCCTCTCGGGCTCGGGAAGGCGCATCACCCGACTCGCCCACCACCAGCAGACGGCGACGAGCGACACGCCAGCGGCGACGAGCAGCTGACCCTCGGACGTGCGGTAGGCGGCCTGCCCCTCGCCGACGCTCAGCCCGGCGAAGGCCATCCCCGCGGGCACGACCACGACGAACCAACGTGCGAGGCGGGCGCCGGCCTGTCGGGCGAGGGCTTCCTTGCGGTCGGCGAGGTCCTGGCGGCGGTCCTCGGCGAGGGCGGCGAGCCGTCGGTCGACGTCACCACCGACGTCCACCGCGACGAGCAGCGTCTCGCACACCGCGTCGGCGGTGGGATCCGCCAGTCGTTCCTTGAGGACCGAGATCATGCGGGTGAAGTCGGTCGTGAGCACCCACTCGCGCTGAGCCGCTCGGAAGGCAGGTCGGAGCTCGGCCGGGCCGTTCAGGCCGACGTCGATCAACGCCTGGGGAATCGATCGTCCGGCGGAGCCGGTCAGCACCCGGAGCTCCTCGACGAGCCGGGGCCAGGCATCCCGTGCGGCTCGGCGTGCGGCGTCCCGCCGACGCTTCCACGCGGCGGTCGGCAGACACGCTGCGCTCACGCCGATGAGGAGCGCGGCGAGTCCAGCTCCGAACACGAGGATCGCGGCGACTGCTGCCACGAGCCCCACCGAGACCGATGCGACGGCGAACTGCCGGGGTGAGACGTCGTCGAGTCCCGCCTGATCGAGCATCGCCCGGACACGTCGTCGAGCGTCGATGGCGTGCCACCGAGTGGTCCCGTCCGGGGGAGTGGGCACGACCAGCAGGTACGTGCCGATGGCGGCGACGGCGGCGAGCAGCAGTGCGGTCATGACACGACCTCGTCCGTCGCGAGCAGCGCTCGGACGTCGTGGCCGAATCGTTCCAGCGCTACGGTCGCACGGAGGGGCAGCAGTCCCGTGGGCGCGAGCGGGGCGCCCGGTCGCGGCCTCGCGAACAGCTCTGTCGTCGTGAACTGCACCGCGTCGGGACCGGCGGTGAGGTCCTCGACCGCGGTGATCGACATGACCTGCGGTCCGCCGGGCCCGCGCTCGGTGTAGACGACCAGATCGACCGCTTCGCTCACGAGGCTGTTCAGCGCTGCGACGTGTCGGATTTCATTCGCGCACCCAGGAAATCTCTCGCTCGGGCAACGCGCCGGCAGCAGCGGATCTTTCACTCGCGCATCGCCAGTAGATCACGATACGCGAAACGTGTAGCATCGACCCATGGAGGATGAGACCCGGACGCGGTCGAAGTATCTGTTCGGCCACAGCTACATGCTCGAGGTGTGCGCCCAGATGCCATCGCCGGGTGAACGCACGAAGCTCAGTGAGGTTGCCCAAGCGGTGGGAGTGTCGCTCTCCCAATGCAGCGTGCCGATGAAGCGCCTCGTGGCGCTCGGGTTGCTCACCGAGGACCGTCGCCCATCTGACGATCATCGGGACCATTGGTACGTTGTCGCTCCATCGAAGCTGTGGACCGTCGCACGGGAGTTCCGGAAGTGAGCACCTCGGCCGACCCGCTGGGAGTTCGCAGCGGGTCGACGGCTCTCGTCACGTCAAAGGTGGATCGCCCAGTTGTCACCACCACGCTTCGGGTCGACGGTCAGACTCTCTCGGTTGCACTCGAGCTCGACCTCGCCGAGGGGGAGCGCCGCAGACGCGCCGGTATCGGGGCGGTGCACCGCACCGGGCTGCTACACGCCTTGTGGACGTTGCCGGAAGGACTTTCGTTTCCGGTCTCGTCTGTCGAGCAACGAGACGTGGAGACGCTCCGTGAGCTCGGCGCTGGAACCGTCGAGCTCGACGACACCTGCGCTGTTCGGACCTATCGTCCAGCGGGGGTCGTGTTGGCTGTGGGCGCGATGGCCACGTCGGCTCGGGCTGCGGTCACAGCGGTCGGCGGCTACCCGACGATCTTCAAGCGCTTCGCGTTGGTGTCAGGGGCGACAGTTGATCCATACGAAGTGGATCGGGCGCGCGGTTACGGCATCGGCGTGTCGCATCTCGTTGACGACGAGTGGGTCAGTGTCCTCGAGCCAGGGTCCGCGGAACTGGGTGTTCCCGCCGTGTATCGGTGGTGGATCGCCGAGATCGCGTACCGGAACTATCTGGCGAGCGAAGCCCACTGCACGAGCTGAGCCTTCGGCTCGATCACGTTGGTGAATCCACCGACTTGGCCGTAGCGCTGCACTGCCTTCGCGCACAGGTTCGGGAAGGCGAATCGCGGTTCCTCGGCACGGCTGTCCAGCGTGTACTCAACGAGCTTCCACAACGCGAGCTTGTTGTGCAGCTCTGCCTCCGCCTTGAGACGCTCGTCAAGGAACCGGTCCAGCCGCTGACCGTTGCAGCAGGCTAGGTCGCAGGTCGGGCTCACCTTGGTGGTTGACCAGCCGGCAACGGTGGACGCGGTGAACCAGTCCATGAGGTCGAGCACGAACAGTCGGACGGTCCGATCACCAGGGATCCCGCCGCCTGAGGACTCCTGGGGCACGAAGTGCCGGTAGGTCGACATGAGCCCAATCGAGCCGTGCACTGCGCCGAACGCGACCGCGCCGATCGCTCCGTGGTCACAGCGAAGGATCGAAACCTGGTCGATGCTTGTGCACAGGTGGACCAGCGAGTTCACGGCGTCGTTCGGACTCAGCGGGTCGCCAGGATTGGCGAGCACGAGTGCCACCGGGCAGTTCATCTGGCCGAGAGTTTCGAGGAGCTTGCGATACCCCTCGCCGTTGGTGAGCCACCGGTGGTCGATCGCAAGCACGAGGGTGGGAGAGTCCCAGCGCTCGACGACCGCCAGTTCGCTGCTGACGGCGGTGGCGATCGTCGACGGGTCCTTGGTCCACGGCACCCAACGCCCGGGTGAGAGCAGACGGTCTGCCCCGACCTGTGACTGTGCTTCGGCCCATGCCGCAGGATCGATCTTCGCAGATCGCGACTCGTAGCCGCCACGATCGAGCAGCACTGCACCTTCCCAGCCATCGGCGCGCATCTGCTGAGCGATCACCGGCCCGTTCGGGCCTTTCAGCGTGACCGCTCCCGCCACCTTGGCGCAGCTCATCGCCACGTCGAACGACGAGGCTGGAACATAGAAAGACATCGACTCGACGAGCGTCCGTTGCGTTTGGACCGACGGTGTGACCATGTTGCGCTCCTACTCGCCCATCTCAAGGTACGGGCGAACCTTCGGAACCAGACGCCGCATCTCGTTCCAGCCGAGGACTTCCTCGCGCTGCAGCCGCCCGACGACGAAGCAGGTGTGCACGCCGTAGGCCTGCGCGGCAGCGAGCACCGCCGCGGTGTTGGGTCGACCCGGAAGTGAGAACTCCTTCGGCAAGATCCAGTTGGCCGCACGTTCGTTCGCGTCCTGTTCGCGTTCTGAACCGTCCGGATCACCGATGTTCTCGTCGAGGTTGACGCCTCCGCCGTCGAGGTGCCCAAGCAGCAGGTGGGCGAGCTCATGCAGCAGGGTGAAGACGAATGCATCCATCCGGTCCCCACGTGCGGACAAACCCACGACCGGTGTGCCATCGACCATCATCGACACGCCGTCGATCTTCGACGAACGCAACGGTGCAACGACGACCAACGCGACCCCGCAGGCAGCGAGCCACGCTTGAAGGTGGTGGAGATCGTGAACGTTCACGATGTCGTGGACGAGCCGCTCAGCCAGCTCCTCGAGCATGTCCCGTCGGTACTCGCCGACCTCGACCTCTCTCGCGAGGTTCGTCACGCGTGCAAGCCACGCAGTCTGCTCGGGTGTCAGCTGATCGTCGGGGTTCGTTCGGCGAGCGGCCGCCAGGAACGATGGTCGCTCATCGAGGCTGTCGATGCCGAGCAGCTCGGTGACCGAGCGCTCGAGTACGTCGAGATCCTTGTCGTCAGGAAGCCAGCCGCGGCGTTGCAGCTCCCGAACAGGCACCAGCGAGCGGAGACGTGCCCGCCGCGCCACCGGCGACAGGCCTTCCTGGCGCTCACGGGTCTGGCTCAACCGGTACTCGTTCTGCAACGCCAGCCAGACATCCGGCGACGTTCCGAGCGCTTCACCGAACTCAACCGCGGTCTCGGTCGTGATCGACTTCTTCCCGTTGAGGATCTCCGACAGCGCCTGAGCTGGCCGGTCGAGGATCTGGGCGAACTCACCTTCGGTCCAACCGCGCGAATCGAGCTCCCTTCGCAGGAACTCACCGGGAGGGAAGGGCTCAGCTGACCGGAACGGATCAGTCATGGTCCGCTGCCTCCTCCGCCACCGCCAGGTCGCCGACGAGCACCTCCGTCCACGGGGGCTGGCCCTGCACCTGGACACGGACAGCCCACGGGTCAACGAGAGCGATGGAGAACCAGCCGTCCTCATCGGTACTCGAACGGTGTGTGCGAAACGACCGCATCGCCTCGATGTCGCCCCAGTGCTTCGCCGCCGCCAGGAACGACACGACAAACCTGAACGCCCTGACCACGGCAGCGCTGACGTCGACAGGCGCGCCAGCTCCGCCCTCGAACAACTCTCTGCTGTGCTCGTGTCCGAACTCGACCTGCATGGCAACCTCGGCACGGACTGTATCACCATCTTCACCTCAGGGGTGAACACGTGAACACCGCATCATTCGGCCGGGTGCGTTGGGATGTGGGCATGGCTCATCCGAAGACGCTGAACGACACCCAAGCACGAGTTCTCGACTGGATCGCGAAGGGTTGCCCGCCGGGCGAGTACGAGGGAGTGGCTCACCGGATCACCGCCGCAGCACTCGCACGGCGAGGACTGGTCAGAGTTGCGGGCCGCGGCGCCGACTGGAAGGCGGCCGTCACCGGCGACGGGACGGCGTACCTCGAACAGATGCGGTCCCCGAACCCGCCGACGCCGCGACAGGCGAATGTGTCGGTCACCCAGCAGCTGGTCGACGACGTGATCGCCGCGGGCGGCACCAAACAGTTCCCCTACAACGACGACGATCTGCGGTCGGTCGACTACGAGCGCCGCGCCGGGCTCGCCCACCGATACGGGAAGGTGCCGGCGGGCAAACAGCTTGTCGTTCGCCGCGACCGCGACGGCGTCGAAGTGAGCCTCATCGATTCCTCACACGACGCACCGAACGCAGTGACGTCGGTGCAGGTCCCGGCCCGGGTCGCGAAGTTCCACCCGCTCGTCACCGCATTTCGCGCAGACAAGACCCGCCACGAAGTGTCTCGCGCCGAGTTGCCACGGGCTTGCCGGATCCTGCACGCCCTCATCGTCGAGGCATCCCGACGCGGCTACGACGTGCAACTCGCCCGGTCACGGCCCGCCAAGTACGGCAACGGTGAGCTGTGGACCGGGCCGAACGACGGTCACATCAGCATCGATGTGGGCGACTACACCACGGCGGTCCGGATCTCCGAGGAGGGACTCGGGTCCAGGTCGTTCTGGGAAGGCGAGAACGGTCGCCACGTTCGCACCTCGACCGGGAACTACGTGCGGTTGAACCGGCCGATCAGCGACTACGAGAAGAACGCCACTGGGCGGCTCACTCTCGAGCTACTCGACTCCGGACGCAACACGTACCGGCCCGGGCGCTGGTCGGACCGGCGGTCATGGCGACTGGACGACAAGCTCGGCGACGTCCTGTGGGAGATCGAAGCCCGCGCTGCGGATGCCCGAGTGGCCCGTGAGGAAGCTGAGCGGGCTGCGGCGGAACGTGATCGCAGACGTCAAGCGGCGATCGCGCAGGCGGAGCGCGACGTCATCGAGCAGCGCCGCGGCGAAGCGCTCCGCTCCGAGGCGGCGGCGTGGGTGGAGACACGTCAGATCCGTGACTACTGCGCAGCGATCGCAGCCCGCTACCCGGACGATGTCGACGCTGCCGAATGGCGGGAGTGGGCGCTGGCGTTCGCTGACCGTCTCGACCCGCTACGTCGGCCGCCCGCGATGCCGCCGACCGGTGAGATCCGCCCGAGCGACCTTCAAGCCCACCTCCGCGGCTGGTCCGCGACGGAAATGGCTGGCTCAAGGTGGAAGTAGGTGTCCGCCACGGTTGAGCCGAGTGTCCCCATGTGACCGCAGCCCTGCCGCAGCAAGCGATGCGGTCTTCGGAATCGCGCAACTTGCTCCCCCTGTCGACCCCAAGCCCACTTGAGCGCCACGAGGGGTGGTCGCATCAGTCGATAGCGAACACGAAATGGTGGGGCTTCGGGTGTCGCTCCTCGTCTGTGGAGATGCGCAATGCAGCCCTGCCGTCGATCATCTGGTGGGAGATCCAACGCGAATCCACGATCGGCGAGAGGAGCTGTGCTCTTGCCAGCAGTGACTGGAACCGGCGTTCGTTCACGAGTTGGTCGGCGTAGAAGTGGTACGAGCCTCCGGAGTCGAAGAGGAGGCCGGTGAGTCCCAGCGCCTGGACTGCGTCGAGGCAAGCGGCTTCGCCTGCGGGGCTGACTGGTGCGCCGAGGTCAAGCATCGGGATGTGAAGCTGCTCGCCCTTGCGAGTCTCGACCTGCGACACCAAGCAGACGATCGTGCGGCTCGGGAGTCGAGCAAACTCGCCTGCTTCTAGGCTGCGAGCGAACTCGACAAGGCTCAGCTCCGACTGCAAGGTCGTTCCGGGGTCGTGGCGCAGCGCCCCAGCGACGAGTGCTGCACGGGTTGGCTGGTCAGCGCTGATCGACGCCTGCAACGCGAACTCCCAGAAGCCGAACTGGTGGCGTCGATGATCCTCGCGCGCTGCCCCGGTGATGGCCTGCGCCGCGTCGGACACGTCGCCGCCGCGGAACGATGGTCTCTTCGTCAAGGTCTCCAGGTGGACGCGTTCGACGCCGGCGTTGTTCAGCATCGGCGGCAGCATTCGTGCGAGGTCGTTGCCGTTCACGAGGTTGGTATCCATGGGCTGTCTGTCCAGTCGAACGGTGTCGAGGCGGCCGTGTCCCACATGGCCTGTGCCTCGGTGGCGTAGTCAGTGTTGACCCTGCGGGCGAGCACGAGCGATGCGGCGACGTGGTGGCCGCCGTCGGTGAGCGCGGCGGCCGCGCTGTTGAGTCGTGCCCCGGTCGTGTACACGTCGTCGATGAGGAGTACCCGGGAAGGGGACGACGTACGAGTGCGGTATCCGTGGCGGTTCGGCTCCCGGAAGCCCAGGTGTGCGTCAGTCCGTTCCAGGAGCCGAACGAGCGGGACGTCGATGTCGAGTGATGCGATCACGGATTCGAGCGGGTGGGGCGGTTGTCGGTCGGTGGACGGTACGACGGTGATCATGTCGAAGCCACCGGCAAGGTGCTCGAACTCGTCGCCGTGTTCGAGGAGGAACCGGCCGGTGATCGCTCGAACGATCGGGACGCAAACTGGATCGAACGGGTCGTCGTCCTCGTCGCGACCCTTGTACCTGGTGAGCCAGTCCCTCAGGTTGGAGGGCTTGCGGTAGAGCGAGATCACAGCGACGTTGAGCGGGTCGGCGCCAAGCGCCGCGCGATCTTCCTGGCAGTTCTCGCAGTCGTTGGCTTCGGCGCCGTCGGCGGTGATCGCCGGAAGCCATGTGCGGCACGCGGGGCAGATCCCGTCAACGCTGTGCAGGGGCCCGACAAGCTCGCCTCGAATGTCATCCGAGAGCCTGATGATCTCGTCGGCCGACGCTCCGAGGTGCACGGAGCGACTATCGCAGATGGTCGACAACATCTGAAGCCGAGTCAACGAAGGCCGCCTTCCCTTCACGCACAAGGCGCACGGCCCACGCTTCTCTCGACATGGCCGGTTCCCACATGAGAACCGATCGTCCGTGCAGAAGGGCCTGTTCGATCTCGTGGCGGCTGCCGCTGCGCTCTGCGGCGTCGATCACGAGGCTCGTATCGCTGAGACCTGCGATCACATGGTTGCGACGCAGGAACGTTGTCCGCGTTCGCGGGGCATCTGGCGCGAACTGCGACACGAGCACGCCGCGTGCTGCGATCCGCTCGGCCAACTTGGAGTTCTCCCTCGGGAAGACATGGTGAACCCCTGTACCCATCACGGCTGTCGTCACGCCGCCCGCGTCAAGGGCTCCGAGGTGCGCAGCCGTGTCCACACCAGCTGCGAGCCCTGAGACGACCCGGGCGCCCGATTCGGCCACAGTCGCTGCGATAGCGAAGGCCGCATCCAGAGACTCCG
>JAFAFN010000532.1 GCA_023423475.1 Actinomycetes bacterium
GAAGAAGGCGAACAGCGCCGGCAACATGAGCTCCACGCTAGTGGTGGGCCCTGTCGCGGGCACTGCGGATCGACACCGCCGATCAGTGCCCTCTCAGCTGGGACCGGCCGCCCACCGAGCGGCGAGCTCCGCTCAGACGCCGACCTCGGTCAAGGCCCGACGCTCGTGCTCGTTCAGGCCGCCCCAGATGCCGTGGGGCTCCTTGATCTCGATCGAGTAGTCGAGGCACTCGGCGCGGACCATGCACTCGGCGCAGATCGCCTTGGCCCGGCGCTCGCGCTCGAGGCGGTCGGCCTTGCGTTCGAACTGCGGCGGCGGGAAGAAGACTGCTGCCTGCGGACCACGACAGGCGGCCTTCGCCTGCCATGCTTGCGGAGACTGTTGTGCGCTCACCGTGACGACCCCCCGTTTCGGTGTTGAGGCGCACGATAGGCACCGCTCCGAGAACCCCACAAGGGATGATTTTATGAGCGCGACGCTTGCTCCGGTTAGCGGTCCTCGTCGCCCGTCGGCTCGGCGCCGCCGGCGTCCTCTGCACTGTCGGCTGCACTGTCGGCTGCGTCGTCGGCGGGCGTGTCCTCACCGTCCGCTCCGGGTTCGCCCTTGCGGCGGTTCCGCATCTCCCGGTAGTCGATCGCGCCGCCCTCCTCGGGCTCGACCTCGAGCACGAGACCGTCGATCGCGACCACTCGCACACGGTCGCCCACCAGCACCGGTGTCGCCCGGTTGGTGCGTGCACGCCACAGCGCCTCGCGGATGCGGACCATGCCGTCGGGGTCGACGTCCGCGGTGACGTCGCCGAGCTCGCCGATCATCCACTCACGACCGATGGTCGGCGTGGCGAAGCGGGTGCGGATCATGGCCGGCATGCCCGAGAACACGGTGATGCCCATGCCGAAGATGCCGACCGCCCAGGCGATCCACGTGGCCTTGAACTCGGTGAACAAGAAGATGGTCCCGATGCTGAACGCGGCCATGCCGATGATGGTCCACAGGCGCGGGATCCCCGTCTGCATGTCGATCGCGAACGCGAACATCGAGAAGAGGATCAGCGCCAGGGCCCACCCGGCGAAGGGCAGGGCGGCAACGCCGTAGCCACCGAGGATCACGAACCCGGCGCCGACGACGCCGGCCACGCCGACACCCGCGGTGAAGAACTCGAAGAGCAGCAGTCCCAGGCCGATGACGAGCAGCAGGTAGGCCACCGACGGGCTCGCGGCGGTGTGCAGCAGCTGGACCTGGAGGGGCAGCTTCGAGAAACGCGGGATCTGCAGGGGCCGCACCTCTTCCTTGCCGTCCTCGGACTCGACCCGCTCGGTGTCGACGACGTCGAGGGTCGAGATGTGCTCGACGATGGTGGGAGAGAAGCGGGTCACGAGGCCGGCCTCGACGGCGGCCTCGCCCTCGAAGACGCGACCGAGGGCCTCGGCCTCGTCGCCCTCGAAGACGCGGCCGAACTCGGAGGCGTCGAGCCGCTGCGAACCGACGTCACCGATCTTCGACCCCGGGGTGATGCCCGAGCTGTCCGCGACCTGGACCAGCTCGGCGGCGCCGCCGAGCGCCTCGGCGCCCGAGGCACCGATCCAGACCGACACCGGGATCCCCGAGCCGGCGATGGTGGACGCGACCTCGTCGAGTCGGGCATCGGAGACCGCGGAACCGGGGCTGTCGAGCTGCAGCACGACCGCCACCACGTCACCCGCGGCGTTCGCCGAACGTACGCTCTCGATGATGAAGTCCGCCTCGATCTCGTCGATGACGCCGTCGACCGCGACCACGTCCACGCAGCCGTGTTCGCCGCAGGTGCTCTGGGCGCCGGCCGGGGACGCGAAGAGGCCGGCGAGGGTGATCAGCACCGCCGAGGTCAGCGCCACGATCGATGTCAGCCGCAACGGGCTGGGTAGTGTGCGCACAGCACGGCCTCCGAAGGGACAGCGTGGATCCTGAGCAGTTCTTCACTGCATCCGGAGTGATCATCGTCGCCGGGAAAGGCGGAGTCGGCAAAACCGCCGTCACCGCGACCCTGGCGATGGCGGCGTCGATGAGCGGGGTCCGGACCCTGGTGGTCGAGGTCGAGGGCAAGTCCGGACTGTCCTCGTTCTTCGAGTCCGAGGACTTCGGCTACCACGACGTCGAGCTCGTCGAACCGTCCGAGGTGCACGCCGGCATCACCGCCAGGACACTCACCCCCGACGACGCCCTGCTCGACTACCTGAGGGACCACGGGCTGCAGCGCATCTCGAAGCGCCTGGTCGCCACGGGCGCGGTCGATCTGGTCTCGACCGCCGTGCCGGGCATCCGCGACATCCTCGTGCTCGGCAAGGTCAAGCAGCTCGAACGATCCGGCGACGTCGACCTGATCCTGCTGGACGCGCCCGCGGCCGGCCACGCGATCACCTTCCTCCGCTCCGCGTCCGGACTGGCCGACGCGGTCAAGGTCGGTCCGATCAACTCCCAGGCGACCGAGGTGCTCGAGCTGCTCCACGACCCGCGACGCTGCCGGGTCGTGCTGGTCACCTCGCCCGAGGAGACTCCCGTCAACGAGCTGATCGAGACCGCCTACGACCTCGAGGACGACGTGGGCGTCGCGCTCGGGCCCGTGGTCGTCAACGGGGTGTTCCCCGAGCTCGAGGGACTCGAGGTCGACGTCACGAGCGCCGCCGCGGACGCCGGGGTGGTGCTGCTCGAGGGCGAGGCCGACCTGCTCGAGGAGTCGTCGCGGTTCCGTGCGACGCGGACGGCGCTGCAGCGCACCCAGCTGGACCGCATGGCCGAAGAGCTGCCGCTCGCGCAGCTGCAGCTGCCGTACCTCTTCACCTCGGACCTGGCCCGCGTCGAGCTCGACCTGCTCGCCGAGCGCCTGCTCGACAGCATCGAGGCCCTCCCCGACCACCGGCGCGCCTCGTGAGCCCGGAGCCGTCGCCCGTGCACTCGTCGATCGCCGAGGTCATCGATGGCAGCCACGTCGTCGTGTGCTGCGGTTCGGGTGGTGTCGGCAAGACCACCACCGCCGCGGTCATCGCACTTGAGGCGGCGCGTCGGGGGCGACGAGCGGTCGTGGTGACGATCGACCCGGCGAGGCGACTCGCCGATGCGCTCGGGCTCGAGGGTCTGACGAACACCCCCGCCCAGATCGATCCCGGACAGGGTGACGCCGCCTGGGACGGCGAGCTCTGGGCGATGATGCTCGACACCAAGGCCACCTTCGACGGGCTCGTGCGGCGCTACTCCGCGGATGACACCCAGGCGGAGCGGATCCTCGGCAACACCTTCTACGAGAACATCTCGGGATCGCTGTCGGGGACCCAGGAGTACATGGCCTCGGAGAAGCTCTACGAGC
>JAFAFN010000537.1 GCA_023423475.1 Actinomycetes bacterium
TTGGCCTTGGCCATGCCGCACAGCAGGGGCCAGATGACCGCGGCGTGGTCACCCGCGGCGACGCCGAGCTTGGTGTGCCCGTCGATCAGACGAGCGGTCCGTCCTGCCACCGAGATGTCGGCGAGCAGCGCGACCGCCAGCCCTGCGCCGACGGCGGGGCCCTCGATGGCCGAGACGACCGGGACCGAGCAGTCGATCATGTGGTGCACGAGCTGGCGCGCCTCGCGGAACACCCCGTTGCGGTAGTCGAAGTCGTCGTACATGGCCTTGACCATCTCGAGGTCGCCACCGGCGGAGAACACCCCATCGGCGCCGTGGACCAGCACGGCGCGGGTCTCGGGATCCCGGTCGATCACCGGCCAGATGTCGCAGAGCTCTCGGTGCATGTCGCGGTCGACCGCGTTCAGTCGACCGGGGCTGTCGAGGACCAGGCGCAGCACGCCGTCCGAGGGGCGGTCGATCCGGAGGTGTTCGAAGTGTCGGTAGAGATCCACGGCGAGGAGGGTAGCGACCCGGCCCGCGACGGGGTCAGACCGTCGCCAGCTCGAGGACCCGGTCGACGTCCTCGGAGCACAGGACGCCCTCGACGACGCTGCCGTCGGTCACGACCGCCCGCCAATAGGTGCCCGAGCCCAGACGGGCGAGCACCTCTTCGACGGACTCGCTCGGGTGCACCCGGGGCAGGCTCCACATCGGTTCGGTCAGCGACGTGATCGGCACCACGGCGCGCTGGGCGGGTGGGACCCGCATGACCGCGTCGGGGAACGCCAACGACGAGATGTGCCCGTGCTCGTCGTAGACGGGCACGATCGGTGCACCCGGGTTCGCACGGAGGGTCCGCTCGAGGTCGGCGACCGTCGCGTTGCGGGGCAACGGAGCCGGCAGCGACCGTCCGAGGCCGGACACCTGCGCGACCAGCAGCTCGGGCCGGGGTGCCGACGCGGTCCACTCGGTGCGTGCGGCGAGCAGCAGGAAGAGCGCCAGCAGCAGCGTCCACAGTCCGGACCAGAACGACCACCAGCGCATGGCGGCGAGGGACCCGACGATCAGGACACCCGCGAGGATCTGGCCCCACAGCGCTGCGGTGCGAGTGGCGGTGCCCTTGCGTCGTGAGCGGCGCCAGAGGATCGCCCGCAGCATCCGGCCGCCGTCGAGGGGGAACGCCGGCAACAGGTTGGAGATGGCCAGCACCACGTTGATCGCGGCGAGCCATAACAGGAGCCCGGCGAGCACGGCGGAGCCGTCGAGTCGCTCGACGGCCCAGTACCCGGCACCGAAGATGCCCGCCATGACCATCGACATCGCCGGCCCGGCCGCGGCGATGCGGAACTCGGCGCCCGGGTTGTCGGCGTCGCCTTCGAGCTTCGCGACACCACCGAAGAGCCAGAGCGTGATCTCGATGACCTTCACGTCGTTGCGGTCCGCGACGTAGCTGTGGCCGAGCTCGTGCCCGGTGAGCGACACGAGGAAGCCGATGACCCCGACGACGGCGGCGAACCAGTAGGCGCTGGTGGGATGGTCCGGCGCGATGTTCGGCAGCGACAGCTCGGCGAGGCTGAAGGTGAGCAGCACGCACACCACGAGCACACCCCAGTTGAGCCCGATGGGAACCCCGAGGAGTCGGCCGAGACGAAGGTGCGTGCGCATTCGGTGTCGAGGGTACTGCCGTCGGACGACCCGACCCCCGCGTGGGTGCGATGCGAGGGTGTGAGTCCCCTCAGCACCGCGCCGGAGTTGCCCACCCGGTCCGGCTCGGAATGCAATGGCGTGATGACCCCATCCGACGTCTCCGACCTGGTCGACCGCCGAGCCGCGCTGCTCAGGGTCGCGGACCGGTCCGACGACGAACGTCGCGAGCTGGAGCGGTCCACCTCGGAGCTCAGGGAGCTGCTGGAGCGCCGTGAGCCACACGTGCGTCGGATCACCTCGGACGAGCCGGGCGACCTGCTGGAGCGCCTCGCGGCCGCCGAGCCCGTGCACCCGATCAGCGACGCCGACGACCTCGCGGACCGTCTCGACGACGACCGGCGCTGCTTCGTGCTCGAGCACCCGTTGCTGCCGGGCCGCCCCCTGAACGTGGTCTGGGTCGCGCTGTGGCGAGGCGTTCCCGACGACCTGTCCGCGATCCTCGATCCGGGCGCGGCGACCGACGATCCCGCGGCTGCGGACACCGCGGTCTTCTACTCGATCTGGAACGTCGAGCCCGGACTGGTCGGCCTGCCCGGTGGACGTGCACTGCTCGGCGGCGTCGTGGAGCAGCTGCGGTCCGAGCTCCCCGGGCTCTCCACCTTCATCACCCTGTCGCCCGTCCCCGGGTTCCGACGCTGGGACGAAGCGGGCGGCCCGGCAGGAATCGAGGAGCGGACCCGGGCGTGCGCCCGGTACCTGACCTCGCTCGACGACGACGGCCGACCGATCGATCCGGTCGCACGGTTCCACCTCGGCAACGGCGCCCGCCTGTTCGCGCTGGCCCCCGGGGCCGACGGATCACCGCGGGGACTCGACCGCTCCTACGGGATCATGGCGAACTACCGCTACGAACCCGAGGACCGGTCGGCGAACGCGGCCTCGCTGCGCGCTGGTCATCCTGTCGTCGGCCCGGGGGTCGCTGCGCTGCTCGACTGATCTGCGAGCATGGGCGTCCGTGACCGCCAGCGACCTCCCCACCCGCGAGCGGCACCTCGGCGACCCGGCCCAGCTCGGATGCATCGCGGCGCTGGCCGGTTCGCTGGTCTGCACCATGTGGTGGCTGCTCGAGGGCGCTCGATGGACCGGCGCGGCGAACCTGGCGCTGGTCACCGCCGCCCTCGTGCTGCACGGGGTGCTCTGGTGGCGCCCACCCGAGCGGCCGTGGTGCTCGATGCGCACCGCGACCGTCGTCGCGGCGTTGGCGCTCGTCGTCGCGGCGGTGCTGCCGCTGCACCACTCCAGGGACCTCTACCTCTACGGGATCTATGGGCGCACGGTCAGCGAGCACCACGAGAGCCCCTACCGGGTCACGCCTGCCGAGCTCGACGACCCGACGGTCGACATGGTCGCCGAGGAGTGGCACGAGCAGCCGTCGATGTACGGGCCTGCCTTCGTGGCTCTGGCATCGGTGGTCTCGCTCGCCGGCGGCACCTCGGAGCTCGCCATCCGGCTCTCGTGGCAGCTCGTCACCGCGGCCGCAGCGCTCGCCGCGGTGCTGCTCGTCGCCCGCCGGAACCGCGCACCTGCCGCGGCGCTCGCGCTCGGCTGCTCGCCGGTGCTGTTGGCGACGGTCAACGACGCGCACAACGACGTGCT
>JAFAFN010000050.1 GCA_023423475.1 Actinomycetes bacterium
GTGTGATCCGCCCGCCCGAGCACACCATCGGCGGGGTGGCCCCGAGCTGGGCCGCCTCGACCACGGCGGGATGCACCTCGACGGTGGCGGCACCTCCCATGTCCTCACGTCCCTCCACCGCCGACCAGGTCGGCGCTCACGGTACGAGGGCGTCCTGAACCGGGACTGTCGTGCGGTCGACGCGACGGTGAACCTCAGGCGACCCGATGGATGCGCTGGGTCCCCGCCTCGACCCGCAGGCGTGCGAGCACGTCGACCGACGAGCTCGGACGGAGGATCGTGCGCGGAGAGCGGACCTCGACATCGACGCCGCCACCGGTGAGCTCGGCCATGACGTAGCCGTGTCGTTCGGAGTCGAAGTAGCGGAGGTGGTTCGGGTTCGCCGCACGGAGCAGACCGCCGGTCACATCGCTCGTCGGCAGGTTGCTCTCGTCTGCGTTGTTCGACGTGACCGAGCCGGTCCCGAACTCGACGACCCTCGGCGTCGCGAACGGATCATCGACATCGGGGGCCACCTGCGCCGCGGAGAAGACGTGGCTGTCGCCCGAGAGCACGATGGTGTCGCGGACGTCCTCGGCCTCGAGCAGGTCGAGCAACGCGAGCCGCTCGGCGCCGTAGCCGTCCCACTGCGTCAGGTTGAGGAAGACCCCCGCGCCACGCGGCTGCCACGGCAGCCGCGGGAAGCTCCGCCACGGCCAGAACATCAGCTGGCTGCAGAGCACCTTCCACTGCGCGGTCGAGCCGACGAGGCCGTCGAAGAGCCAGTCCCGCTGCTCGGCCCCGAGCAGCGTCCGGCCCGGGTCGAGGATCTCGGGACGCTCCTCCGACGAGGTTCCGAGCGGCCCGGTCTCGTCGGGCTGCGGGTCCCGGAACGACCGCTGGTCGGTCAGGAAGACCTCGGCGAGGTCACCCCAGCGCAGCGAGCGGTCGATCCGCCCCGGCAGTCTGGTCCGAACCGGCAGGTGTTCGAAGAAGGCGCGAAGTGCCGGCGGCCCCGACGGGTCGCCCGGTGCGTCGAGGCCGTCGTGGTTGTCGAACACGTGCACCATCGGCACACGTGCGTGCACCTCCTGCAGCTCGGGGTCGCTGCGGTAGAGGCGGTACTTCGAGCGGAAGTCGTCGAGGTTGACGGCGTCCTGGACCGGGTCGTCGCGTCCGGGCACGTACAGCGAGTCGGCGTAGCCCGTGTCGTAGACGTAGTCGCCGAGGCACACCACCAGGTCGATGTCGCTGGCCGCGTCCGTCGTCAACGAGGCGAGATCCGCGTGGGCCGTGTACCAGCCGTGGGTCCACCGCTGGCAGCTGAAGGCGGCGAGGCGAAGTCGGTCCCCGCCGCTGGCAGGGGCGGTGCGGGTGCGCCCGACCCTGGAGCGGGCACCGTCGATGTCGAACCGGTACCAGTAGGTCGTCGCGGGCGACAGGCCGGTGGCGTCGACCGTGATGCAGTGGTCCGACGAGGCCGTCGCCACGCCGCGACGGTCCACGACGACCGAGTGCTCCGAGAGGTCCGGCGTGGTCGCGACGCGCACCCTGACGGGCACGCCCGTGCCGGGATCGCGCTCGGGATGCACCCTGGTCCACAGCAGGACCGATGTCGGTGTCGGATCCGCGGAGCCGACACCCGACGGGAACGGGCCGACCCCTTCGAACGCCGTGCCCGACTGCGGCGGATAGGTCGGTGTCGGTCGAGGTGCGCACGCCGCGGCACCGAGCGAGATCGCCCCCGCAGCCCATGCTGCCAACACGTTCCGCCGATGCATGCCGCCCTCCCGCCGTGTGGACCGGGATGCCCGGTGCGCCCCGGGACGGTACGGGTCGTCATCGACGTGCCGGCGAACTCCGGGTGGCCGTCCGGTGACGAACGGATGGACGGTCGCGGTCGGTGGAGCTGGCCCGGACGCGATCCGACTCCGGCCTGGAGGGAGGGAGGAGAGGGCCGGAGTCGGATCGGAGGTGGGAGCGGTGGACACCGTCGCCCGCGGAACGGGCGTGGGCGTCTCCGCTCAGCTGGTCCCGAGGGTCGCGCTGACGGTCTGCTCCTCGCCCGAGCGCTCGATGGTGATCTCGACGGTGTCGCCCGCCGACTTGGCACGCACCGCCTGGCCGACGTCGGCCGCGGTGCGGATGCGACGGCCGTCGACCGAGACGATCACGTCGCCGGCCTGGAGACCGGCCTCGCTCGCACCGGAGTTCGGCTGGACGTTCTGCACGAAGGCTCCTGCGGTGGCGGTGATGCCGAACCGCTGGGCGACGCTGGGGTCGACACCGGCCACGTCGAGCGTCTCGACGCCGAGCACCGGGCGGGAGCTCTGCACGTCACGACCGGCCTTCAGGTCGTCGACGATGTTGGTGATCGAGTCGATCGACAGGGCGAAGCCGATGTTCTGGGCGTCCGCGAGGATCGCCGTGTTGATGCCGACGACCTGGCCCTGGACGTTCAGCAGCGGGCCACCCGAGTTGCCGGGGTTGATCGCCGCGTCGGTCTGGATGAGATCCGACAGCGTGTCGCCGGTCGGCGACTGGATCGAACGGCTGAGCGCGGAGACGATCCCGGTGGTCACGCTCGGCTCGTCGCCCAGGTTGAGCGCGTTGCCGATCGCGACGACCTCGTCGCCGACCTGGAGGGCGGACGAGCTGCCGATCTCGGCCGGGGTGACCGGCTCGGTGAGACCCTCGACCTTGATCAGAGCGACGTCGTTCTCCGGGACGGCGCCGATCAGGCGGGCCTCGGCGGTGCGGCCGTCCGCGAAGTCGACCTCGATGGTCTGCGCGCCTTCGACGACGTGGGCGTTGGTCAGCACGAGACCGTCCTCGCTGAGCACCACACCGGAGCCGGCGGCGTCGCCGTCGCGTGTGCCGGTGTGGATCGACACCACCGACGGGCTGACCTTGTCGAGCAGGGATCGCACGTCGAGCGACTTGCCGGGTGTCGTGTCCGACGGGCGGCTCTCGTTCGTGGCCACCGGCTGGCCGGTGGCGTTCGAGGAGCTCTCACGGTC
>JAFAFN010000101.1 GCA_023423475.1 Actinomycetes bacterium
AGCTCGTGCCGATCGCCGAGAAGTTCGCCGACCAGGAGCCGCTGTTCGGCATCGAGCAGGAGTACACCTTCTTCAAGGAGGGTCGCCCGCTCGGATGGCCGACCGAGGGCTACTACTACCCCGCTCCGCAGGGCCCGTACTACTGCGGCGTCGGCGCCGTCGAGATCGCCGGCCGCGACATCGTCGAGGCCCACACCGAGGCATGCCTCGAGGCCGGGCTCGGCATCTCGGGCACCAACGCCGAGGTCATGCTCGGCCAGTGGGAGTTCCAGGTCGGCCCGCTCGGCCCGCTCGAGGTCAGCGACCAGCTGTGGATGTCGCGCTACCTGCTCTACCGGGTCGCCGAGGACTTCGGCGTCAACGCCTCGATCTCGGCCAAGCCGATCAAGGGCGACTGGAACGGCGCCGGTGCGCACACCAACTTCTCGACCAACCGCATGCGCGAGGAGTACGACGCGATCATCGCAGCGTGCGAGGCGATGGGCGGCCCGGGCAAGGTCGAGGAGCACCTCGCCGGCTACGGCCACGGCTACGAGGACCGGCTCACCGGTCAGCACGAGACGGCGCACTTCAGCCAGTTCCGCTACGGCGTGTCCGACCGTGGCGCCTCGATCCGCATCCCGTGGCAGGTGGCCCAGGACGGCAAGGGCTACATCGAGGATCGTCGTCCGAACGCCAACATCGATCCGTACGTGGTGACCCGCCTCATCACGAACACGATCTGTTCGGAGCTCACCCCGCTCTGATCTCCCCCCGGATCATGGCAACCGATCGCCGGCGGTGCACGTCACTGCCGGCGATCGGCGCGTCC
This sequence comes from Actinomycetes bacterium, assembly GCA_023423475.1. Lineage (GTDB taxonomy): Bacteria > Actinomycetota > Acidimicrobiia > Acidimicrobiales > Microtrichaceae > JAFAFN01. The sequence continues at coordinate 812 of JAFAFN010000101.1, forward strand.
GGGCACATGGTGACGGCACCCGGGCGGGTGGTACCGGTGCCACAGGTACGATCCGAGCGATGACGACACCGAGGGAACCCGGCGCAGGGCACCAGCTGCGTGTGGCGATGTTCCAGCTGGATCTGCGTGTGGGCGATCTGGACGGGAACGTGGCGGTGATGGCCGACGCCTATGGGCGCGCCGAGGCTGCGGGTGCGGACGTGGCGGTGTTCACCGAGTTGGCGGTGTGCGGCTACCCGCCCGAGGACCTGGTGCTGAAGCCGGCGTTCGTCGAGGACTCCCAGGCCGCGTTGCGGCGTCTGGCCGAACGGATCGACGGTCACTGCGCTGCAGTGGTCGGCTGGGTCGAGGGTCACCGTGTCGTCGGCGCCGATCCCCACGATGCCGAGGACGGGCCGTGGAACGCCGCGGCGGTCCTCCACGGGGGACGTGTGGTGGGCAGTTACCGCAAGCAGGCGTTGCCGAACTACGGGGTGTTCGACGAGAAGCGCTACTTCGACCCGGGTGCCGGCGGTCAGCCGTTGTTCCGCATCGCGGGGGTCGATGTCGCGGTGACCGTGTGCGAGGACGTGTGGGTCGACGGCGGTCCGGCGATCCAGGCGGCGCGTGGTGGCGCTGGGGTGGTGTTGAACATCAACGCATCGCCGTTCCACCAGGGCAAGCAGGCCGAGCGGTTGGCGATGCTCGATCGACGGGTCGCGGACGCGGGGGTGCCGATCGTCTACGTGAACCAGGTCGGCGGTCAGGACGAGTTGGTCTTCGACGGCGGATCGGTCGCAGTCGCTCGGGACGGTTCGGTCCTCGCGGGCCTGCCCCGATTCGTCGAAGCCGAGTGCATCGTCGACGTGGACCCGGTCCGCCAGGGAGTTCCGACGCTCGAGGTGCTCGAGGTGTCCGCCGCGGTCGATCGGGCGCCGCTGGCTGCGCCGCTGATGTCCGCCGCGGCGCCCGGGTGGCCCTCGGACGACGCCGGGGTGGGCGAGGTCTGGTCCGCGCTGTGCCTCGGCGTGCACGACTACGTCGCCAAGAACGGGTTCGGTGACGTGGTCATCGGACTGTCAGGCGGTGTCGACTCCTCGATCGTCGCGGCGATCGCGATCGATGCGCTCGGCGCGGACCGGGTGCACGGCGTGTTGATGCCGTCTCGCTGGTCGAGCGACCACTCCCTCGGTGACGCCGAAGCGCTCGCCGATGCGCTCGGGATCGACCGGCGCACCATCCCGATCGAGCCAGCCCACACCGCGTTCGAGTCGATGCTCACACCCTCGTTCGAGGGACATGCGCCGGACCTCACCGAGGAGAACCTGCAGTCACGCATCCGTGGCGTGCTGCTAATGGCGCTGTCGAACAAGTTCGGCTGGCTGGTCCTCACCACCGGCAACAAGAGCGAGACCGCGGTCGGCTACTCGACGCTCTACGGGGACACCGCGGGCGGGCTCGCGGTGATCAAGGACGTCCCGAAGCTGCTCGTCTACGAGCTGTGCCGCTGGCGCAACACGGTGGCCGGGCGGGAGATCATCCCCGAGGCGGTGCTCACCAAGGCGCCGTCGGCAGAGCTGCGACCCGACCAGCGCGACGACCAGTCGCTGCCGCCGTATGAGGAGCTCGATCCGTTGATCGCCGCCTACGTCGACGGCGACCTCACCCGCTCCGATCTTGTCGCCGCTGGCCACGACCCCGCTGTCGTCGATCGCATCACCCGGCTCGTCGACCGCGCCGAGTACAAACGCCGACAGGCGCCGCCCGGCCTCAGGATCTCATCGAAGTCCTTCGGACGGGACCGACGCCTGCCGATCACCAATTCGTACTGACCCCGACAAGGTCGGGGCGGGGCCGTCAGACCCGAGCGAGCGAGCCCGACGTCGCGTTGAGCTCGGCGATGCGGTTCATGACCTCGCCGAGGAAGTCCAGGCTCTTCGCGTCGAGTGCGTCGAAGAAGTACTCGCGCTCGCCACGGGTGTGGATCGGGGTCGCCGTCTTGAGCTGGGTGAGCCCGGCCGGGGTGAGTGCGGCGAGGACGCCACGACGGTCGTCGTCGCAGCGCTCACGCTCGACCCAGCCACGACGGACCAGCGCATCGAAGCGCCGGGTCAGCCCGCTCGGCGACAAGCGGGCCAGATCGGCCAGCTCGTTCATGCGGAGTCGATGGTCGGTTGCTTCGGACAGATGCAGGAGTACTTCGTACTCGGCGAGGGTCATGTCGCATTCGGCGCTGAGATCAGCGTCCAGCCGGGACAGGACCCGGCCGTGTGCCAACAGGAAACCTCGCCAAGCGGACTGCTCGGCATCGTTCAACTTCTTGGTTTGCCCCATAATCACTACAGACTACTTCCCTCCACACGTGTTGACGCGGCTCCCTGAAAAGACGTCGGGAGGAAATCGTGGAAGAACTTCGCGCTCCTGCAGCGGTGTCGGGGATCGCGGGGCACGGCCCGGCTCGTAGACTGCGCCGTCCGGAGCAGGTGGGCCGGAGCGGCCGAGCCGGAGCGAACTGAGAGGGCCAGATGGCGAACGATCCCCGGCCCTCGCGGTCGCTGCACGACATGGCCGAACTGCTCGGCTCCAGGGTGTGGCTCGAGCGGCGGCTCTTCGAGCTCCTCGGTTCGTGGGCGAGCGCCGGATCGGTCGGCGAGGTGCAGCTCCACCTCGCCGATGCGAGTCGCCGCCACAGCTGGCACGCGCAGGTCTGGTTCGACCGCCTCCCGGAGCTGAGCTCGCTCGATGTCGACGCCCTGGTCGTGCCCCCCGCCGGAGCCATCGCCGAGGTCCTCGAGCTGCTCGACGCCGTCGGGTCCGAGCACGATCCGGCAACGGCGTCGATCGCCCGACTCGACGGCTACCACCGGTCGCTGCTGCCCCGGATGATCGTCGCGTACCGCTCCACGCTCGAGGTGCTCGGCACCGCCGCCGACGCCTCGGTCGCTCGTTGGAGTCGGCTCGTGCTCGTCGACGACCTCGAGGAGTGGGAACAGGGAGAGGCGGTGCTCCAGCGGGCGGTCCGCTCCGAGCCCGAACTCGACGTGATCGCTGCCACCCGCGGCGCGATCGAGCGCCGCCTGCTCGGCGCGGCCGCCCTCCCCGTCTGAGCCTGCGCACGCGCCGTGGGCGGCACCGCGCTCAGGTTTCGCGCGCCGATCTGCCGATGTACGGGTGCAGAGCGTGACTGCTTGACGTCGCCCGTAGAATCAGGGGCGTCGAACAGCCAGTGCTCTCGTCGTCGACCGAGGAGCCGTGGATCGTGGCACGAGACCGAAGTGAACGCGACGAGGAAGACCTCGTACGTCTCTACCTCACCGACATCGGCCAGCATCCCCTGCTGACCAAGGAGGACGAGGTCCGCCTCGCCCAAGCCATCGAGCGTGGAGCGGCTGCGGCCGACGAGCTCGCCTCGACCGACGACCTCCGACCAGCACGGCGTCGAGAGCTGCGACGGGCGGTGCGCCACGGACAGCAGGCGGAGCAGACCTTCGTGCAGTCCAACCTGCGTCTGGTGGTCTCGATCGCCAAGAAGTACCAGGCCTCGGGGCTGCCGCTGCTGGATCTCATCCAGGAGGGCAACCTGGGCCTGATGCACGCGGTCGAGAAGTTCGACTGGCGCAAGGGCTTCAAGTTCTCGACCTACGCGACCTGGTGGATCCGCCAGGCGATCACACGCGGCATCGCCAACACCGGTCGGACGATCCGACTGCCGGTCCACGCGGGCGACACGCTCGCTCGCCTGCAGAAGTCACGTGCCCGCCTCGAGGTGACCCTGGGACGTGCACCGACGGTCACCGAGCTGGCACGTGCGACCGACATGACCGAGGAGCGGGTCACCGAGGCGCTCTGCTTCGCCGGCGAGCCGCTGTCGTTGTCCGAGCCGCTGCGAGAGGACGGCGACGCCGAGCTCGGTGACGTCGTCGAGGACCACGGCGCGGCGTCTCCGTTCGAGGCGGCAGCCGGGGCGGTCCTACCGGACGAGGTGCAGCGACTCCTCGCACCGCTCGACGAACGCGAACGCGAGATCCTGCGACTCAGGTTCGGTCTGGACCGCGGCGAGCCGCGCACCCTCGAAGAGGTGGGCGCGCTTTTCCACCTGACTCGGGAGCGCATCCGACAGATCGAGGCCCGCGCCATGTCGAAGCTCCGTCATCCCAGCTCGGACACCGGGGCACGCGACCTGTTGCCCGTCTGACTCCCCGCCGGGCAGGCCCCTGGGCCAGCTGGGCCAATCCGCCGGCATTGGCACTGTCGCCCGATCGTCGCAGCACCGATGCTGCTGCGATGCGACACCACGCCGAGGCCCCACCGACACTGCGACTGTCCGCCCGGGCAGGACGGTCGGACTCGTCGGTGATCCGGGACCTGCTCTCGGTGGTCGACGACGAGCGCATCCTGTCCCTCGCCGGTGGCCTGCCGGACAGCTCGATGCTGCCGAACGACGAGGTCGCACGGGCGGTCCTGGCGGTGACCGGCTCGACCGCGTCGTCGCTGCAGTACGGGCCGACCGAGGGCGAGCCGGCGCTGCGGGCCTGGATCGCCCGACACGAGCTCGATGGGGTCGACCCGGCGTCGGTGCTCGTGACCCACGGTGCGCAGCAGGCCCTCGCACTGGTCGTCGAGGCGCTGATCGATCCGGGCGACGTCGTGGTCGTCGAACGCACCAGCTACATCGGGATGCTGCAGCCGCTCGGTCGAGCGGGCGCCCAGGTCGTCGCGGTCGCCAGCGACGAGCACGGCATGTGCACCGACGAGCTCGAGGAGCTGCTCCGCAGCGGCGTGCGCCCCGTGCTCTGCTACGTCTGCCCGACGCATCAGAACCCCACCGGGACGGTGATGCCGCAGGAGCGTCGCCGACATCTCGGCGAGCTCGCAGCGACCTACAGCATGGTCGTGGTGGACGACGACCCGTACCGGGACCTTGGCCCGCCGCCACCACCTCGGCTCCGGGACGTCGTGCCAGAGCGGCTGGCGGTGACGGTCGGATCGTTCTCCAAGACGGTGACCCCCGGCCTCCGGGTCGGGTGGGTCCATGCTCCCGCGCCGCTGCGCGACGCGATGGTCCGGATGAAGCAGGCCGACGACCTCCAGACGGCGACGCTGGCCCAGCGGGTCCTCGTCGAGCTCCTCCGCGAACCGGGTTGGCTGGACCGACGAACCCGCGCGCTGACCGAGGTGTACCGCCAGCGTGCCGCGGCGTTGTCGGCGGCTCTGCGGACGCGCCTCGGGGGCCGCGTGTCGATCGGACCGACCGAGGGTGGGATGTTCCTGTGGGCGACGTTCCCCGGGTGCCCGGTGGACACCGACGAGCTGTTCCACACGGCGCTGGAGCGCGGCGTGGCCTTCGTGCCGGGATCCGCCTTCGACCCGCGTCGTCGTCCGTCGCGAGCCGGTCGACTCTGCTGCGCCACGATGGGTGCCGAGCAGCTCGACCTGGCAGCGGCACGACTCGCCGCCGCGGTCGATGACGCGTGGCAGGATCGTCGCTGGTCGTAGGTCGGCTGACCGGTCCGACCGGGCGAGCCGAGCTCCGCAGCGGAGCGAGGGGAGGAGCGACGTGGCCGGATCCGAGCGGAGCACCGTCGGGGCACGCACCCTCGTCGCCGCGGTCGGCGCGGACGTCGCCGGCGCCGGGTTCCGCGCCTTGGCGGCGGGCATCGCCGAGGCGATCGCCCGAGGTGATCTCCCGGTCGGGTCGCGGCTGCCCGCCGAACGTGCGCTGTCGATCGCCGCGGGGTGCTCCCGCGGCACCGTGGTGGCGGCCTACGACGTCCTGCGCAACGACGGCCTGGTGATCCGCCGCACGGGGAGCGGCACGTGGGTCCGCCGGTCCGCCGACGTGGACGACCGGACCGGGACCGGGGTCGGTTCCGAGGAGCATGCGGCTGCGGTGCGGGCACGTCGACTGACCGCACGGGTGCTCGACCGACACACCGACGAGGTGGTCGATCTCGGGCTCTCGGCCCTGCACGCGCCGTGGGAGCTCGACGATCGGATGCTGCGCGTGACGACGGCGGACGTGGCCGCGACCGCGGGCCACGGCTACCTCCCGAGCGGTCTGCCCGCGCTCCGCGCCGCGGTGGCGGCGCGCCATTCCGACCGGGGAACCGAGACCTCCGCCGCTCAGATCACGATCACCAACGGAGCCCAGCACGCGCTGGCGCTGGCGACCGCGCTGCTGGTGCACCCCGGCGACGTGATCGTCGTCGAGCAGCCGACGTTCCCCGGGGCGATCGACGTCCTGGCCCGCGCGGGTGCACGACTGCTGACCGTGCCCGTCGATGCCGGCGGTGTCGACGTCGCGGTGCTCGACCGCTTGCTCGCCCGGGGTGACGTGCGGGCCGTCTACCTCGTGCCGACGTGCCACAGCCCGACAGGCACGACGACCACGTCGTCGCGTCGGGACCAGGTCGCCCGGTCGATCGATGCCGCCGGGTGCTGGCTGATCGAGGACGAGGCGCTCGTCCCGCTGCACTTCGACGGGGTGCCGCCGCGTTCGGTCGCGTCGCGCATGCGCTCAGGCCGGACGGTCACGATCGGCTCCTTGTCCAAGGAGGTGTGGGCCGGACTCGGGGTCGGATGGATCCGCGCCGAGGAAGGGCCCACCGACCACCTCGCGCGCCTCCGGGCTGCACTCGACCTGGGCGGTTCGATTCCCGGTCAGCTCGTCGCGCTCCGGTGCCTGGACGGCATCGATGACCGCACCGAGCGGCTCCGCTCGGCACTCGCGGCCCGTGCCGATCTGCTCGGCGAGCTGGTCGGGACGCACCTTCCGGGGTGGACCTGGACCGCCCCCACCGGGGGCCTGTCGATGTGGTGCCGTCTGCACGACGGTGGCCAGGACGGCGACGCGTTGTCCCGAGCTGCGCCGGCCCACGGCGTCGCAGTCCTGCCCGGGAGCTCGGCCGCCGTCGACGGGAGCTGCGACGCCTTCGTGCGGCTCTCGTTCGCCGCGCCGGCCGACGAGCTCCGGATCGGGGTCGAACGCCTGGCCGCCGCATGGGGCGGGCGACCGGGCCGCGGTCCCCGCTGACGAGGACGCGCTCGACACCTAGCTTCGCCGTCGTCGACTTCCCCCTGTCGTGACGCGGTGCCGGCGCTCGTCCGGTGCCGCCCGAGGAGAGGTCGTGGCGACGTGCTGCACACGTTCTGGTCGGCGAAGGGCGGATCCGGGGTCACCGTGACCGTGGCGGCCTACTCGGCCTGGCTCGCCCGTCGTGACGGTCCGACGACCGTCGTCGACCTGTGCGGCGACCAGCCGGCAGCACTCGGCCTGGCGTCGCACCGGGGCGAGGGTTGGACCGATTGGCTCGCCGCACCCCAGGGCGGTCGAGCGGCCCTCGACCGACTCGTCGTCCCCGTCGACGAGCGGCTCTCGTTGCTGCCCGTGGGGACCGGCAGGCCAGGTCCTGCCGAGCGCATCGCCGACCTGGTCGCAGCGCTCGCGAGCCGCCCCCGCGTGGTGGTCGATGCGGGCGTGCCGACGTCGATACCTGCCGGCGCGGGCAGCCATTCGTCGGGCCGTCTGCCGCCCGGCGCGGACGAACCGTTCCTCGCGTTCACCGAGGCCGGACGGTCCACGATGGTGGTGCGGCCCTGCTACCTCGCGTTGCGGCGAGCCATGGCGGTGCGGTTCCACATCGACGATCTGGTCGTGCTGACCGAGCCGGACCGGGCGCTCTCACCCCGTGACGTCGCCGAGGTGCTCGGTTCGGAGCTCGCCGCGGTGCTCGCGATCGAGCCACGCATCGCCCGATCGGTCGACGCAGGCACGCTGGTGCGCCGTCGCCACGCGGAGGTCGACGCTGCGTGGGCGGCGTGAACGCCCGGGGCGAGTCGGCTGTGCAGGCCGACTCGGCCGTGCAGGGCGGCGAGGACCCCTTCGCTCCGGCGGAGCGGCGGGTGCGTCGCCGGTTCC
>JAFAFN010000120.1 GCA_023423475.1 Actinomycetes bacterium
TTCTTGGGCATGGCGTCGAACTCGCCGGAGGCCCGCATGCGGCGGTACTCCTGCATCTTGGCGACGCGCTTGGAGATGGTCTCGAAGTTGGTGAGCATGCCGCCCAGCCAGCGCTGGTTGATGTACGGCATGCCGCACTTCATGGCGTAGCCCTGGATCGAGTCCTGGGCCTGCTTCTTGGTGCCGATGAACAGCACGGTGCCGCCATCGGCGACGAGGTCGCGCACGAACGTGTACGACTTCTCGATGCCACCGAGGGTCTGGCGGAGGTCGATCAGGTAGATGCCGCCGCGGTCACCGTGGATGAACCGCTTCATCTTGGGGTTCCAGCGACGCGTCTGGTGCCCGAAGTGGACACCTGCTTCCAGCAACTGCTTCATGGTGACGACGGGTGTCACGGTGTGCTCCTTCCCCTCGGTTCGTCGAGACCCGGGGACGACGCCGACCGGGGTCGGCGACCGAGGGTGTTCCCGGGCGATGATGTGATCTGCCGGCGGACCGGCGTGGTGTCCACGGTGCGGCGATCGGTCCCGTCGGAACGGGACCCTGGGCAGCGCCGTGGGTCGACCCGGGGATCGGGCCGACCGGAGACTCTACTCGTCGCCACGCCGTGGTGGACAACCCGCTCACGGCGTCAGGGGGACGAGCACCGCCCGGCGACGACCCTCGCAGAGCAGGGGCGCCGGATCGACGTAGCGGTCGCCCTCCCGGACGCCGAGGTGCGTGCGGGGTCCGGTCGTCGCGACCGCCGCTGCCCGCGGCACGAGGTCACCTGTGCGGACGATCACCGAGGCCAACCCGCTCAGCGACGAGCGTCGCCCGTCCGCGTGTCGGATGGTGACCGAGAGCCGACCCGCCACCGCTCCGGCGAAGGTCACCTCGCCCGCGGCGACCGCCCTCGCGGGCGCGCCGGGCACCGTGGCGTACTCGAGTCCGCGGTTGCCGGCGCCGTAGTGACCCTCCGGCAGCCGGAATGGGTCCACCACCGGGCCGTCGACGGGCCGGTGGTAGCCGAGGCAGGCTGCTCGTCCTGCTGACACCCCCGAGCCGCTGGTCCGGACACCCGGCGACGATGCCGCTCCGCCGTCGGCCATCCCGACGGCGGACACCACGAGCACGATCGCCAGCGCGGTCCACCACCGACTGAAGGGCTCCGTCACGTCGCCACCTCCCCATTCCGGGATGGCGACCGTCGATCGGGCGCCAGAAGGGGGAAGTCGGCAGGGAGCTCGGAGGGCTCGGACGGGCGCGAACGGCGCGCGCCCGACGGGTTCAGACCGGTTCGCGGTCCATGCTCGAGAACCTCGAGCGGAGGTGCAGCACCGCCTTGGTGTGGATCTGGCACACACGCGACTCGGTCACGCCGAGCACCCGGCCGATCTCCTGGAGCGTCAGGTTCTCGTAGTAGTAGAGGGTGAGCACGATCTTCTCGCGCTCCGGCAGCCCGTTGATCGACTGCGCCAGGAGCTGACGGGTCTCGGTGACCTCGAAGGCGCCCATCGGGCCGTTGGTCGAGGTGTCGGGGATCGTGTCACCGAGCGTGATGGCCTCTCCCCTGTCGCCGCCCACCGCCAGGATCTCGTCGAGTGCGGCGAGGCCGACGTGCGAGATCTGCGTCAGTGCCTGCTGGAGCTGCTCGTCGCTCCACTTCAGCTCGGTCGCGAGCTCGTCGTCGGAGGGGGGACGGTGGTGGATGGCCTCGAGCTTGGCGTAGGCCTTCTCGATCTGGCGGACCTTGGCACGGACCGACCGCGGGACCCAGTCGATCGAACGGAGCTCGTCGAGGATCGCCCCCTTGATCCGGGCGATGGCGTAGGTCTCGAACTTGAAGCCGCGTTCGGGCTCGAACTTGTCGATCGCATCGATCAGACCGAACATCCCGTAGCTCACCAGGTCGGACTGCTCGACGTTCTGGGGAAGTCCGACCGCGACTCGACCTGCCACGTACTTCACCAGCGGCGAGTAGTGGACGATCAGGACGTCGCGCGCCCGCGACGTGGGGTCGGCCTTGTAGTTGGACCAGAGGTCCTGCAGCTCGATCTCGGTGGGTTCGGTCGTTCTCAAGGCAATCCCCAGTTCGATCGTGCCATCAGGCCCTCGGGTGAGAGGACTCGAAGACACTGCGAAGTCGTTCCCGGCTGACATGCGTGTACACCTGCGTGGTGCCGAGGTCCGCGTGCCCCAGCAGCTCTTGGACCGCTCTCAGATCGGCACCTCCGTCCAAGAGATGAGTGGCGTAGGTGTGACGGAGGGCGTGCGGGTGGGTCGGAACCGGCGAACGACGGTCGAGGACACGGCGGATGTCACGCGGCGTGAGGCGCCGTCCTGCACGGTTGTGGAACAACGCAGCGGCATCGTCGACGTCGACCGAACGCAGCGTGGCGAGGTAGTCGAACCGTCCGGCGTCGAGCCAGTTGGCGAGTGCCTCGGCGGCCGGACCGCTGAGCGGCACCGCCCGTTCCTTGGAGCCCTTGCCCCAGACCGTCAGGCGGCGACGGGGCAGGTCGACCGCATCGACGTCGAGGGTGCAGACCTCGGACACACGTAGTCCCGACCCGTAGAGGACCTCGAGCAGCGCGTCGTCGCGCAGGTCGGCGGGGCCCGCGTCGCGGCGATCGACGTCGTCGAGCAGCTGGTGCAGCTCGTCGGTCCGCAGCACACGCGGCAGTCGTGCTGCGCCTCCTGGCGAGGACAGACCAGCGGTGGGGTCCTGCGTGCAGCGCCCGGCCCTGGACGCCCATGCGAAATAGCGCCGCAGCGCGGCCATCTTCCGAGCAATGGTGCGTGACGCCAGCGAGCGTGCCCTGAGCGACACGAGGTGGCGGCGCAGCTCTGCACGGTCGATCGAATCGGGGCCGTCGTGCCCCTCGTCCGTGGCCCACTCGACGAAGGCGAGCACGTCGCGTCGATAGACGTCGAGCGTGGACGGAGCGAGCGCGACCGAAGCGACGAAGTCATCGACCCCCCAGCGCTCCTGCGACATGTTCCCTCCGACCTACCTGCGACTCGCCGACACTTCGCTGCGGTGCCCTCGCCCCAGCAAATCTCTCTCTCCGCAGCGTAGCGACCACAGAGCGTGAGTTCCATCAGAACTTCGATCGGGTCGCCCAGGACGGGATCACACTAGGGAGTCGACTGCGACGCCGTGGGGACCGACGAGGGGCGGTGGTCACCCCCGAGCGACACGCTCGATCCAGCCGTCGGTCCGCTGGATCCACCCGGCCGACTCGAGCTCGGCCAGGGCGCGGGAGATGCCACGGAAGTCGAGTCCGCACCGGAGCGCGAGCTGGTCGATCGACGAAGGTCGCCACCCGATCGCCTCGAGCACCGCTTCGGCGTCGCCCCGTGGTGCCGCTCGGGCGTCGAGCGGAGCGGTGCGAGGCGTGCCCGACCGGCCCCGTTCGGAAGCGTCGAGCCCCAGCGCCATCAGGACGTCGTCGACGCCCGCGGCGACGAGCGCGCCGTCGCCGATCAGACGATTGGTGCCCTCGGATGCCCGGCTGTGGATCGGACCGGGCACCGACAGGACCGGGCGGTCGCGCTCCATCGCCTCTCGCACGGTGACCATCGACCCGCCGGCTCCCGGCGACTCGACCACGACCACCACGTCGCTCAGCGCAGCGATCACCCGGTTCCGGACCGGGAACCGCCACGGTGCGGCCGAGACCCCCGGCGGGACCTCGGAGAAGACGACGCCCGCGTCGGCGACCCGGCCGGCGAGCGGCCGGTTGCGTCGAGGGCATGGCGCGTCGAGCCCTGCGGCGACGACGGCGATCGGTGCGGCATGGTCGGGGCCACCCGCCAGCGCACCGTCGTGCGCGGCGGCGTCGATGCCGAGTGCGAGCCCCGACACCACCGAGGCGCCCGCTGCGGCCAGTGCACGACCGAACTCCCGAGCGACCTGGAGTCCGTAGCCGGTCGCCCGCCGTGTCCCGACGATGCCGACCCGCGGCGACGAGATGCGGTCGGGGTCGCCCAGGTGGAAGAGCAC
>JAFAFN010000157.1 GCA_023423475.1 Actinomycetes bacterium
GGCCACTTCAGCCCGACCTCGACCGACGTCGTGGTGCGCACGGCGTCGACCGCGGCGAGACCCAGGGCGGTCGAGAGCAAGCTCGGTCCGACGGCAGGGAAGGGCGGGCGGACGAGGACGCTCATCAGCAGCGAGGCACCGGGCGGCGCCTGCCACTGGCGGTCGAGACGCCCGCGCCCTGCGTGCTGGTGGTCGGCGACGAGCGCCATGTCCCGGGCGCCCGAGGCCGCCCTGAGCACCAGGTCGGCGTTGGTCGAACCGGTCTCGTCGACCCACCGGAGGTCGGCGAACCTGGTGCCCGCAAGTGCTGTTTTGGCGCGTTGGATGTCCACGGGGGAAAGATAGGGCGTGTTTTCAAAGGTCCTCATCGCCAATCGTGGAGAGATCGCCGTCCGGGTCATCCGGGCATGCCGTGAGCTCGGGATCTCCACCGTCGCCGTCTACTCCGACCTCGACCGGGACGCACTGCACGTGCGCCTGGCCGACGAGGCCTACGCCCTGGGAGGTCAGACCGCCGCCGAGAGCTACATCGACGCCGACAAGATCCTCGATGTCATCGAGCGATCCGGCGCCGAGGCCGTGCACCCGGGCTACGGCTTCTTCTCCGAGAACAGCGACTTCGCGAAGCGCATCACCGACATCGGTGTGACCTTCATCGGACCGCCGCCCGGAGCGATCGACGTGATGGGCGACAAGATCTCGGCCCGTCTCGCCGCCGAGAAGGTCGGCGTGCACGGCGTGCCCGGCACCACCGACATCATCACCGACCCGTCGCAGGTCGCCGCGTTCGGCGAGGAGTTCGGCTACCCGATCGCCATCAAGGCCGCCTACGGCGGTGGCGGTCGCGGCATGAAGGTCGTCGCCGGCCCCGACGAGGTCGCCTCGGCGCTCGAGTCCGCGCAGCGCGAGTCGCTCGCCTACTTCGGTCGCGACGAGTGCTACATGGAGCGCTACCTGACCGGCCCCCGTCACGTCGAGGTCCAGGTCATGTGCGACTCGCACGGCAACGCCGTGTACCTCGGCACCCGTGACTGCTCGGCGCAGCGTCGTCACCAGAAGCTCATCGAGGAAGCGCCCGCCGCGGACATCCCGGAGCGCATCATCGCCGAGATGGGCGAGGCCGCCGTCGCCGTGGCCAAGGGCTGCGACTACGTCAACGCCGGCACGGTCGAGTTCCTGTACCAGGACGAGTCCTTCTACTACCTCGAGATGAACACCCGTCTCCAGGTCGAGCACCCCGTGTCGGAGCTCGTCACCGAGACCGACCTGGTCGAGCTGCAGCTGCGGGTCGCGGCGGGCGAGGAGCTCCCCTTCACCCAGGAGGACGTCGAGATCCGCGGCCACGCGATCGAGGTCCGCATCAACGCCGAGGACGTCGCAGAGGGCAAGTTCCTCCCGTCCCCCGGCCCCGTCACCAAGCTCCGTGTGGCCTCCGGCTACGGCGTGCGCTGGGACGGCGGTTACGAAGAGGGCGACGAGATCTCGCAGTACTACGACAACCTCGTCGGCAAGCTGGTCGTCTGGGGCCGCGACCGCGACGTCGCGATCGCTCGCACCATCCGGGCGCTCGAGGAGATGGAGATCGAGGGCGTCGCCACGACGATCCCCGCGGATCTCGCCATCCTGCGCCACCCGGACTTCGCGGCGCTGACGCACTCGACCAAGTGGGTCGAGGACACCCTCGACCTGGTCGGCGTCGGCGGCACCGCCGTCGTCACCGAGGCCGACGCCGATGACCCCAAGGTCAAGCGCGACGTCGACGTCGAGGTCAACGGCAAGCGCTTCGCGGTGTCGGTCTACGTGCCCGAGTCGCAGCTGGCCCCCGTCGCGGGTGCCGGTCCGGCCAAGGCGAAGAAGGCCAAGCGTGGCGCCTCGGGCGGCGGAGCAGCGGCTGCGGGTAGCGGCAAGATCGCCGTGCCGATGCAGGGCACCATCGTGAAGGTCACCGTCGAGGTCGGCCAGACCGTCGCCAAGGGCGACTCGGTCGTCGTGCTCGAGGCCATGAAGATGGAGAACAACGTCGCGGCGGACGTCGACGGCGTGGTCACCGAGATCAAGGTCGAGGCAGGCCAGTCGGTCACCGCCGGCGAGGTCGCCGTCGTGATCGAGCCCGCCGCCGAGTGACGACGGCAGGCGGCTGACACCCGGTCGCATCGCGCCGGTCGCTCCGTAGCCTGGAGCGATCGGCACACCGGACATCCTGACCGCGCCGCCCGACCCGACCGTCGGGCAACGGCACGACGCGGACCTCGCGCGCCGCATCACCACCTGGTCGCTCGCGGCCTTCGTCCTGGCGAGGGTGCTGGTCGTCGCGGCATCGGGCATCCCGGCCATCACCCCCGACGAGATCGGCTCGTGGTCGATCGCCCGGCTGCTGTCGGGGATCGACGGCAGCATCCTGATGTCCGACATGCCGCGCTACTCGCTGCTACCGGGCGCACTGCTCGCACCGCTGTGGTGGCTGCCGGTCGACGAGGTCATGCGCTACCGGCTCGGCATCGTGGTCGTCAGCGCAGCATCGGTCGCAGCCGCAGCGCTCGTACGCCGCGCCGTCCGCCTGCTCGGCGGCGATCCGGTCGTCGGCGCGATCGTGTTCGCCCTCACGCTGTGGCTGCCAGCCCTCTCGCTGACCGGCACGTTCACGTGGGCCGAGCCGACGGTCCTGCTCTGGTGGAGCGCGCTGACCTTCGGGGTGGTCGCGGTCGCCCGAGGGGCCGCCCCCGCAGCGTTGGCCGCGACCGCCGCCGTCGCGGGCGCCGCACCGCTCGTGCACGGCAGGTTCGCCCTGGTCCCCCTGATCTGGTGCTGCGCGGTCCTCGTCGGCGCACCCACCGCTCCCACCAGCGCCGGGACCTCGCGCCGTGCACCGTCGCGCCTCGCGGCCGGACTGCTGCCGTGCCTGGGCGTCACCCTCGGACTGCGCATCGTCGATCGGGTGGTGGTGGCCAGGCTCTGGACCGACCCGGAACCGACCGTGCCCGGCGGACTCGGGCCGGCGATGGGCTCACCCTCGTTCTGGTGGACGCTGGTGGTCGAGGGAGCGGGACAGCTCTGGTACGCCGTCGCGTCGTCCGGCGGACTCGTCGTCGCCGGCGTCGCGTTGCTGGTGCAGATGATCCGGTCGTCCCCCTCGAGCGGAGGACGGCCCGGAGCGCGGTGGCTCGGCGTCACCCTCGGGGCGATGCTCGCCTCGAACGTCGTGATCTCGACGGTGGTCATGGCCGGCTTCCTCCACGGCACCGACCACCTGCCCGGCCGAGCGCTCACCGCACCGCGCTGGGACCACATGGTCTACGGGCGCTACAACGACGCCGCGATCCTCGTGCTCTCCGCGCTCGGCGTGCTGTGGTGCTGGCGCCGTGCGGGCACCGCGGCGACACGGCCGGCGTTCGTGGTCGCCGCGGCCAGCATCGTGTCCTGCGCCGCGCTCGTGAGCTGGCAGATGGCGGGGCACGAGCTCGGCGGCATGGCCCTGCACAACGTGGCTGGTGCTGCGGCCCTCACCGCTGGCCGCGGCGACCACGACCTGTTGCTCGCGTCCGTCGTCGCGCTCGGCGCGGTGGCGGTGCTGGCCACGTGCAGCCGCTGTGGCACCCGGGTGCTGCTCGGCGGGATCACGGCCCTGCTCGTGCTCGGCGCGCTGCCGAACGTCGTCACCGCCGTGGAGGTGCACCACCGACGCACGGGGGTCGACCTGCTCGACCACCTCGAACAGGACGACGCCGATCGTGGCCCCGTCGTCGTGTCCTCGGACGCCGCGCGCGGTTCGAAGGTGCGACTCGACCTGTTCCCCGCCCAGTACGAGCTCGTCTCGTCGGGCTGGACGACCGTGCT
>JAFAFN010000180.1 GCA_023423475.1 Actinomycetes bacterium
GTCGATGGATGGGGATAGCGTCGCCCCCATGACCGACCAGCCGACCGACCTGCCCGACCCCGCCGAGGCCGACACGCTCGTCGGTGCCATCGCCAGCCTGCGTGCCCTGGGCTACACCTCGGACTACTCCGCGACGGACGAAGGTCTGCTCGAGTGCACCGAGTGCGGGTCGACGCTCGACCCCGCGGTCATGGAGATCGACTACACGGTCCGGTTCGAGGGCGCCTCGAACCCCGACGACGAGTCGATCCTGCTCGGCATCTCGTGCCCGTGCGGCTGCAAGGGCGTGTACACGACCGGGTACGGCCCCTCCGCTGCACGCCCCGACGCCCGGGTGCTGCGGGCGCTCGCCGGACGGCCCCTTCGGTGACTCCGTGAGCACCGACGTCGTCCTGCTGGACCTCGACGGTCACGAGGTCCGGGTGACCAGCCCCGACAAGGTCTTCTTCCCCGCGACCGGCGCGACGAAGCTCGACCTGGTCGAGTACTACCGCTCCGTCGAGGGTCCGTTGCTGCGGGCCATGCGTGACCGGCCGGTGCTGCTCGAGCGGTATCCCGACGGCGCGGGCAAGAAGTCGTTCTTCCAGAAGCGGGTCCCCAAGGGCGCTCCCGAGTGGCTCACCACGACCGAGGTCGAGACACCCAACGGCACCACGTCGAACGCGCTGGTCGTCGTCGACCTCGCCCACGTCGTGTGGGCGGTCAACATGGGGTGCCTCGGCTTCCACGTGTGGCCGTACCGGGTGGACGACCCCTCGCACGTCGACGAGCTGCGCATCGATCTCGACCCCCAGCCCGGCCAGACCTTCGACGACGTGCGCGCCGCGGCGACCGCGGTGAAGGACCTGCTCGACGAGCTCGGCATCGTGGCGGCACCGAAGACCTCTGGCTCACGCGGACTGCACATCTATGCGCGGCTCGAACCCCGCTGGGACGCGACCGAGGTCCGCGCCGCCGCGGTGGCGCTGGCACGCGAGCTCGAGCGTCGCCATCCCGACCGCCTGACCGCGGCGTGGTGGAAGGAGGAGCGGGGGGACCGCGTCTTCATCGACTACAACCAGAACGCACCGCACAAGACCGTGTTCGGCGCCTGGTCGGCACGACCTCGGGTCGGGGCCCAGGTCTCGACACCGCTCACCTGGGACGCACTCGCCGAGCTCGTGCCCGATGAGCTGACGATCGCGACGGTGCCAGGACGGGCCGCCGAGCTCGGCGATCCGTGGGCGGACCTGGGCGATCCGCCCCAGTCGATCGAGGTGCTCCTCGAGTGGTTCCAGCGCGACATCGACGACGGCCTGATGGACGCCCCGTGGCCGCCGGTGTACCCGAAGCAGCCACTCGAACCGCCGAGGGTCGCGCCCAGTCGGGCGAAGAAGGAGCCCTCGTGACGACCGGGCGCACACGATCGTGGTGGGGATGGGGCTGGGACGACCAGGCATACAGCGATGAGCAGTGCGAGGCGTTCGGGGCGATGATCCCCGGGCTCCGCGACCGCCCGATCCCGGTCCCGCCGGTCGCGGAGCTGGACCTGCCGACACCCCGCGTCGCCGCGCCCTCCGCACTGGCCGACATCTGCAGCGACGAGCCGGACCAGCGCGCCGCGCACACCTACGGCAAGGCGTACCGCGACGTGGTGCGATCACTCGCGGGCGACCTCGATGCTGCGCCCGACCTGGTCGCACACGCCCGCAGCGAGGCCGACGTCGTCGCCGTGCTGGACTGGGCGTCCGATCACGACGTCGCCGTCATCCCCTACGGGGGCGGCAGCTCGGTGGTCGGTGGCGTCGAGTACCGCGGCGACGCCCACCGCGGCGTGGTCTCGCTCGACCTGAGCGGCATGGATCGCGTCGTCGAGATCGACCGCACCAGTCGGGCCGCTCGCATCCAGGGCGGCGCGCTGGGACCGGTGCTCGAGGACCAGCTGCGACCCGAGGGCTACACGCTGCGCCACTTCCCGCAGAGCTTCGAGTTCTCGACCCTCGGTGGATGGCTCGCGACGCGGGCGGGCGGCCACTACGCCACGTTGCACACCCACATCGACGACTTCGTCGAGTCGATGCGGGTCGTCACGCCGGTCGGGGTGCACGAGTCCTGGCGGCTCCCGGGGTCCGGCGCCGGACCGTCGCCCGACCGACTCTTCCTCGGCTCCGAGGGCACGCTCGGCATCATCACCGAAGCCTGGATGCGCCTCCAGGAGCGTCCCCGGTTCAAGCGCTCCGCCTCGGCCACGTTCGCGACCTTCGGCGAGGCACTCGGGGCGACCCGAGCCATCGCCCAGTCCGGCCTGCACCCCGCCAACTGCCGGTTGCTCGACCCCGGCGAAGCAGCGATGTCGGGCGTCGGCGACGGCACCACCAGCGTGCTGGTGCTGGGCGTCGAGTCCGCCCACGCGCCGGTCGACCACCACTTCGACCAGCTCGTCGATCTGGCCCGGGACCACGGTGGCCGGCTCCCGGAGCTCCCCGAGTCGAACACGGCCGAGTCGTCCGGAGCCGAAGCCCGCGACGACGCGGCCGACACCTGGCGATCGTCGTTCCTGCGCATGCCGTACCAGCGCGACGGGCTCGCTCGCATGGGCGGGATCGTCGAGACGTTCGAGACCGCCACCACCTGGGACCGGGTCGATTCGCTCTACACCGACGTGCTGGCCCGGATGCAGTCGGAGGTCCGACGGATCACCGGGTCCGACGGGCTCGTCAACTGTCGCTTCACCCACGTCTACCCCGATGGCGCCGCGCCGTACTTCACGGTCATCGCCGCGGGTCGTCCCGGTCAGGAGCTCGCCATGTGGGACGAGCTCAAGGCCGTCGCGATGGACCTGCTCGTCGAGCACCGGGCCACGGTCACGCACCACCACGCCGTGGGCCGGGACCACCGCCCCGGCTACGACCAGCAGCGCCCCGAGCCGTTCGCCGTCGCGCTCGACGCGGCCAAGCGTGCACTCGACCCCGCCGGCGTCCTGAACCCCGGCGTGTTGATCGGCTGACGGCAGACCTACGATTCGCCCATGCGTCAGTACCTCGAGCTGCTCGACACCGTGATGCGAGAGGGCGAGGACCGCACCGACCGCACCGGCGTCGGCACCCGGTCGATCTTCGGATGGCAGAGCCGCTACGACCTGTCCGAGGGGTTCCCGCTGGTCACGACCAAGAAGGTGCACACCCGCTCGGTGTTCGTCGAGCTGCTGTGGTTCCTCGAGGGCCGCACCGACAACGACTGGCTCAACGAGCGCGGCGTCACCATCTGGGACGAGTGGGCGACCGAGGAACAGGCCGCCCGCTTCGGCCGGTCCGAGGGCGACCTGGGCCCGGTGTACGGCCACCAGTGGCGCAACTTCGGAGCGACCGAGCGGCCCGACGGGACCTTCGCCGACGACGGCGTGGACCAGATCGCACATGTCGTCGAACAGATCCGTGAACGGCCGGACTCACGGCGGCTGATCGTGTCGGGTTGGAACCCCGCCGAGGCCGAACAGGTCACGCTGCCGCCGTGCCACACCCTGTTCCAGTTCCACGTCTCGGTCGACGGCAGGCTCTCGTGCCAGCTGTACCAGCGCTCCGCGGACATCTTCCTGGGTGTCCCGTTCAACATCGCGTCGTACGCCCTGCTCACCGAGATGATCGCCCACGTCACCGGACTCCGGCCCGGGACGTTCGTGCACACCATCGGCGACGCGCACCTGTACTCGAACCACCACGACCAGGCCCGCGAGCAGCTCTCGCGCACACCACGTGCGCTGCCGCGCCTCGTGCTCGACCCGGCGG
>JAFAFN010000182.1 GCA_023423475.1 Actinomycetes bacterium
ACCTGGCCGGTGACGAACGCACCCGCGGGCGATGCGAGGAACGCGACGAGCTCTGCGACGTCCGCGGGGGTACCGAGCCGGCCGGCCGGCGTGCCGCCGACCATCGCCCGACGAGCGGGGGAGTCGCTGCCCTGATCGCCGTCGCGGAAGTACAGGTCGAGCGAGTCGGTGTCGATCGCGCCGGGCACGACGACGTTGGCCGTCGCACCGGCCGACGCGAGCTCGACCGCGACGCTGCGGGTCAGGGCCTCGAGCGCCGCCTTCGCGGCACCGAGCAGGCCGTGGCCCGACTGCGCGAACCGCGCGTCGAGACCGCCGATCGCGATGACCCGTCCGCCCGGCCCGACCAGCAGCTCGGACAGTCCCCGGGCGAGCTGCACGTAGCTCGACACCACGGTCGCCATCGTCCGGTCGACGTGGCGCGGCTCGAG
Source organism: Actinomycetes bacterium (assembly GCA_023423475.1). GTDB lineage: Bacteria > Actinomycetota > Acidimicrobiia > Acidimicrobiales > Microtrichaceae > JAFAFN01. The sequence goes on from JAFAFN010000182.1 coordinate 432, forward strand.
GCTGAGCACGGGCGCGAACTTCGTCGCCGCGGCCGAGGTGACGAGCGTGTCGAGCCGTCCGAACTCGCCCCGGACGGCGCCGAGCAGCTCGTCGATCTGCTCGGTCGACGACAGGTCGGCGGGGAAGACGAGGGTGCGGGCACCGCGCTGCTCGAGGCCGGCCGCCACCGCGAGCGCGGCATCCCGATCGCTGCGGTAGTGCACGACGCAGTCGTGGTCCTCGCCGAGTCGTTCGAGGATCGCCCGGCCGATGCCCCGGCTCGAACCGGTGACCAGCGCGACACGTCGTCCGGCCGTGGTCCCAGCGGTCATCGACGCCGTGTTCATCGACCGAGCACCCGTGCGATGTTGCCGCCGAGCACGGCGGCGGTCTCGTCGTCGTCGAGGCCGAGCGCCCGGATCGCCTCGACCTCGGCCCCGGGCGATGCCGTGGGCCAGTCCGAGGAGAACACGACGCGTTCGACGCCGTGGCGACGGATCAGATCACGCACCTCGACCGGGTCGAGCGCGGCGAGCGTCGGCGGCCAGGCGGTGTCGAGCATGACCGGAAGGCCGATCACGCTCTCCTCGGCGTCGTGGAGCATGTGGTAGCCACCGAAGTGGCAGGCGATCACGTCGAGCTCGGGGAAGGTCAGCGCGATGTCGCGCAGCATCGCCGGGGTGCAGGTGCTGCCGTCGCCACCACCGCCGGCGCCGACGTGGATGATCGTCGGGAACTCGCCGGCCAGCGCGCCGAGCACGTCGTAGAGGCGAGGCTCATCCAGGCGGAACTTCTGGAAGACGGGATGCAGCTTCACCCCCTCGACCTGGTTGGCCCGCAGGTGGGCGAGGTTCTCCTCGGGCGACAGGTCGGGGTGGATCGTGCCGAAGGGGATGAAGTGGTCCCGGTCGAGACCGCCGATGAAGCGGTTCGCGGACTCGACCTGCGCCGCGGTGTTCGCCACGGCCAGGCAGACCGACAGGTCGATGCCGGCGTCCTGCTTCACCTTCAACAGGCCGGACACCTTGCCGTCGCCGTACACCTCCATGTCGGGGATGTTGCCGCCGAGGGCCTTCTCGGCGACCTTGTCGGGCCACACGTGGTTGTGGGCGTCGATGATCAGTGGTGTGTCGGTGGTGCTCACAGCTTGTTCGCCTCTCCTCCGTCGATCACGTACGTCGCGCCCGTCACGAAGTCCGACAGCGGTGACGCCAGGTAGCAGGCGAGCGCGCCGATCTCGGTCACGTCACCCATGCGGCGCATGGGGATCTTCTTCAACCGGGCGGCCAGCATGTCGGGGTCCTCGGTGACCGCGGACTGGGCGTCGGTCTCGAACGCGCCGGGTGCGATCACGTTGACCTGCACGCCCTTGGGTGCCCATTCCGCGGCGACGGCCTCGGTGAAGCGCAACATGGCGCCCTTCGACGAGGAGTACGCCGCGAGGATCGGCTTGCCGCGCAAGCCCGAGGTCGACGCGACGTTGATGACCTTGCCGTGGCCCTGCTCGAGGAACACCTCGCCGGCGCGTCGCGCCAGGGCGACCGGACCGAACAGGTTGACCGCGAAGACGCGCTCCCACTCGTCGACGTCCATGGCGACGAACTTGCCGGCAGGGGCGATGCCCGCGTTGTTGACGACCACGTCGAGTCGGCCGAAGGTCGAGATCGCGGCGTCGACCAGGCCGACGACCTGCTCGCGGTCCGACATGTCGCAGCGCACGGCGGCGATGCGGTCCGGGTGCTCGGCGGCGAGGGACTCGAGGTCGTCGATCGAACGCGCCGCGGCGAGCACGGACATGCCCTCGGCCGCGTAGGCCTCGGCGATCGCCCGGCCCAGGCCGCGCGAGGCGCCGGTGACGATGGCGACGCGGTGGTCCAGTCCGAGATCCACGTCAGCTCACCTCCTCGGAGAGGCGGCGCGAGATGCCGAGTCGCAGCACCTCGGATGCGCCCTCGTAGATCCGCATCGGACGGGCCTGCCGGTAGCAGCGCTCGATGCGGCTGTCCCGGATGATGCCCCAGCGACCCATGACCTGGACGCAGCGATCGACGATGCGGCAGCACGCCTCGGTGGCGGCCAGCTTGGCGAGCGACGAGTGCTCCAGGTGGGCGAGCGGGTCGTCCTTGGCGAGCTCGGCGGCACGGTAGGTCAGCAGACGGGTCGACTCGAGGTCGGCCCAGCTGTCGGCGAGCAGACCGGCGACGGGACCGAGTCGGTTCAGCGGGCGGCCGAACTGCTCACGGGTCCGGGCGTGGCGGGTCGCCTCCTCGAGTGCGGTCTGGCCCAGTCCGACCGATGCCGCGGCGACCGAGATGCGGAACATCGCGAGCGTGGACAGCACCAGGTCGAGGCCGCGGCCCGGCTCGCCCAGACGGGCCGATGCCGGGAGCACCACGTCGTCGAAGACGACGTCGCCGAGCACGTGCGGAGCGATCAGCTCCGGTGCCGGTGAGGTCGAGATGCCGGGGGTGTCCGCAGGGATCAGCACCACCGAGAGGCCGGCGTCCTCCTTCACGAGCGTCGTGTAGAAGCCGGCGGCACCCGCGTTCGAGATGAACGACTTGTGACCGTTCACGACGAGCTCGCCCCCGGTCTCGGCGACCGTGGTCGTGATGCTCTTGAGGTCGGAGCCGGCGACGGGCTCGGTCAACGCCAGCCCCGCCAGCACCTCGCCGGTCGCGACCCGCGGCAGCCACTCGGCGCGCTGCTCGGCGCTGCCGCCGCGTGTGATCGCGTAGCTGCCGATGCCCTGCAGCGCGAAGAGCGAGTCGGCGTGCGAGCATTCGCCCATGAGCGCTTCGCGCACGATGCACACCGCGACGGGATCGAGCGAGAGCTCACCGCCGCCGTGCTCGGCGGGCACCATGAGCGACATCAGGCCGCTGTCGCGCACCAGGTCGACGACCCCCTGGTGCAGCTCGTTGGAGTTGTCGGCCTCGACCGAGATCGGTGCGAGCCGTGCAGCGAGTGCCGCGGCGTCGGTCTGCAACGAGCTGTATCGCTCGTCCAGGTTCAGGAAAGTCATCTTCGGAGTCCCCCCGGGTGCTCGAGATCGTGCGAGGATGCCTCGCGAGGTAATCTATGATAACAATACACATGGATAGGTGAGCGGGACAGGAGAACGTACGCCGCCGACCGTGAGGACCGATCCGGGGGGATCACGTGGACAGCGACAGCAGCCCCGAACTGCAGGTGGAAGTTGCAGCCGGCGACCGAGGTCGCGTGATGGCGATGGACTCGGCTTACCACGTCGCCTCGGCCAACCGTGGGCGCGACGTGGTGGTGAACGCCTCGTACAGCGGCGTGCTGCCTGCCCGCTTCATCGGGCGACACGCCCCGAGGGCGTCGATCGGCGTCGACTGCGGTGTGGGCCCGGCCGGCGCAGCGATCGCCGGGCTCTGGTACCTCGAGGCACTCAACCTGCCCGCCGCCACCGCGGACGTGATGACCAGCCGGCTCGGCGACGGCGCCGACCTGTACGAGCGCGGCGTGATCAGCCACGTGAACCGACCGGCAGCGGACTGCGGAGTGGTGCCGGGGATGTCGGTGCGCGACGCCGCCGGACTGCTGCTCGAGCGCGACCCGGGCGAGCCGTCCGCCGAGGAGGTCGACCACCGAGAGGTCATGTTCGAGCACCCGAGCGGTCGTGCGGTGGTCTGCACCGACTCGATCGCGTTCGGTCGCCCCGAGGACCGCGACCGCAACGTGCTGGTCACCGCGGGGCACACCGGCCGCAGCGCCGTGCCGTACCTCACGTCGGTGCATCCCCACGGCTTCATCTGCTCCGACGGCGGCCGCGGCGCCGAGGACTCCGGCATGGCGGGCCTGGCGCTCGTCGACGAGCTCGGGCTGCCGGGCGCGACGGTCGACGCGTCGCTGGCCGCCATGGGCGACGGTCACAGCTCGTACCACCTGGGCGTCATCAGCGCGGTCAACCGCGGTGCTGCCGCGGCGGGTGTCGAGGTGGGCATGACGGCGATCGAGGCCGCCCGGCTCCTCGTCGAACGAGAACCCCAGCCGGTCGAACGCGAACCCCGCACGCACGCGGGTCAGGAGGACTGAACCATGGAACAGGTCGACGACGTCGCACCGCTGCTGTCCGCACCCGAGGACCACCCCCAGGAGGAGGCGGCGGTGCACGACGGGTGCAAGGTGATGCTGATGGACTCGGCGCGGTACTGCGACGAGCGCAACACCGGCGACGTGGTGATCGCCGCGTCGTACTGCGGTGTGCTGCCGGTCCGGCTGATCGCGCCGCACCACCCGCGCGGAGTGATCGCCCACGACGTCGGCATCGCCGCGGACGGCTCCGGGGTCGCGGGGCTCTGGTACCTCGAGGCGATCGGCATCCCCGCAGCCTCGGTGGCAGCGGAGTCCGCGGAGCTGGGTCAGGGTCGCGACATGTACGACGCGGGCGTGATCTCGCGGGTCAACATCCTCGCCGAGCGCTGCGGTGTCGAGCCGGGCATGGCGGTCCGCGACGCTGCCGAGCTGCTCGCCACCCGCGATCCCGGCAACCGCGAGGCGACGACCAAGGTGCGTCGGGAGACGAAGACCTCGGACGGCCAGGGTCACTCGATCGTCGTCACCGACTCGATCGTGTTCGCCCTGCCCGAGGACTCCGAGAACGTGCTCGTCACCGCAGGTCACACCGGCAAGACGGGCGCCGTGTTCATCGAGGCGGTCTCGCCACGTGGCTTCATCTGCGCGGACGGCGGGCCCGCCAAGAACGGCTCGGGCACCTCGGGCCTGGCCGCCCTCGACGAGTCCGGTCTGCCCGGCGCCTGCTACGACGTGTCGACCGCCGCGATGGGCGACGCCTTCGACGCCTGGGAGCGCGGCTCGATCTCGGCGGCCAACGAGCTCGCGCGGGCCAGAGGTGTCCGCCCGGGACAGACCGTGCGCACCGCCGCTGCACTGCTGCTCGACGACCAGGTGGTCGGCGAGCCCTTGTCCACCGGTGCCGACGACGGCGGGGCATGGCCGGTCGGTTCGCCGCTGCTGAACGGCGGCGGGCTCGCCGGCATCTCGCCCAAGTTCGCCGAGGGACTCGCCCGGGTGCGCGACGTGACCGACCGCGACGGTGCGCTGTCGGCGCCGGTCAAGGCGCTGTTCATGGCAGCGGCCGCGGCGGTGAAGGGTCACGACGACCTGCTGCGACGCGAGCTGCGGCGAGCGGTGTCGGGCAGCCCGACCGCGCCGGGTGTCACCGCCGACCAGGTGCGCGGCGCGGCGATCTCGGTGCTGATCTCCCGGGGCGAGGCCGTGTACGAGCGCTTCAGGGCCGCGGCGGAAGAGGTGCTCGAACCCGGCGTGTTCGCCGCGCTCCCGATCGGTCGGGCCGCCGGCTACGACGGCGAGCTGACGGGCGACGACGCCTTCGCCTACTTCACCGAGTACTTCGGATTCGTCCCGTCCTACATCGAGCTGATGGCGGCGCACGCGCCCAGGGCGCTCGAGGGCTACGTGCTCATGCGGCAGTACGCGCTCGCCGAGAACCTGCTCGAACCCAAGCTGGTCGAGCTGCTGCTCTGCACGGTCAACGCCGCGGAGTTCTCGTCCCGCTTCGTCGATGTGCACGCCGGCGGTGCGCGACGAGCCGGCGCGACCGAGGCCGAGGTGGTCGAGTCGGTCGTGTGCGCCATCCCCGTCGCCGGCGTCGCCTCGTGGCTGCCGGGCGCCGACGGCATCGCCGAGGGGCAGTCGTGACGTCGACCCTCACCGGCTCCCGCCGGACCGACGAGGACCTGACCGGCGAGTTCTGGGCCGCCACCGCCGAGGGGCGGCTCGTCCGACCCGTCTGCGAGGACTGCGGTCGCAGCTTCTTCACGCCCCGCGTGATCTGCCCGCACTGCCGTTCCTCGCGCTGGACCTACGTCGACAGCGACGGGCTCGGTGTGGTCAGCAGCCACTCGACCGTGCACCGCGGTCCCGACGAGACGTGGGCGACGCCCTACGTGCTGGGTGTCGTCGATCTCGACGAGGGCTGGTACCTGCTCACCCGTCTGCTGGTCGACCCGCCCGACGAGTCCGAGCCCGGCGCGTTGATCGGCATGCGCGTGCGCGTGCAGTTCATCGCGGACGACCACGCGGATCGAACCCTGCCCGCCTTCGCTCCCGATGCGGGCGAACAGCACGAACCGGAGACGACATGAACCTCGGCATCGCGGTCACCCGCAACGCCCGTTCCCACCCGGGGGGCCTGGCGACGTTCGACCGGTCCTCGGTCGACGACGCCGCCCGCACACGCACCTGGGCCGAGCTCGACGAGCGCACCGACCGCCTGGCGAACGCGCTGATCGAGCACCACGGCGTGGGCCCTGGCGACCGGGTCGCACTGCTCGTGCACAACCGCCTCGAGGTCATCGAGGCGCTCGTCGCGGTGCACAAGGCCGCAGCGGTCTACGTCGGGCTCAACTTCCGGATGGAGCCCGAGGACTTCGACGGCATCTTCGACAACGCCGAGCCCCGGCTGGTCATCACCGAGGACGAGTACCTCGACGAGGCCACCCGACTCGCGGATCGAGCCGGCATCGCGGTCGTGTCCATGGGCGGCGAGCAGAGCGACTACGAGTCGCTCATCGCGAAGGGGGCCGCTCGCCCGACCGACGTCGCCCACTCGTCGGTCGGCTCCGACCACGCCTGCATCGTCTACACCTCGGGCACGACCGGACGACCCAAGGGCGTGCTGTTCGACCACGCCGCGATGCTCCAGCACGCGACGGTCGCGGCGATCGAGTACGAGATCACGCGCGACACCCGCTACCTCATCCAGATCCCGCACAACTCGAGCGTCAACATCACCATGGCGCCCTGCCTCGTCGTCGGCGCCGCGGTCGGCTTCGCCGACAACCGCGGGTTCGAACCCGAGAAGTTCGCGGACGAGGTCGCGGCCGGCTCGGTGACCCACACGTTCCTGGTGCCGACCCAGCTCATGCGCGTGCACGCGCAGCTGCCGGCGATGGACCCCCGGCTCGGGAGCATCACGACGCTGGGCTACGGCTCGTCGCCGATCGCCCCCGACCGCCTCGGCGAGCTCGTCGACCGGTTCGGTCCGGTCTTCCTCCAGCTCTACGGCATGGCCGAGGTCGCCTCGATCGGCACGCTGCTGCGCAAGGAGGATCACGTGCGCGCACTCGGGCCCGACCCGTGGTTGCTGCGCTCCTGCGGCCGACCGTCGCTCGCCATCGACGTGCGGGTGATCGACCCCGACGGACGCGACGTCGGAGAGGGCGAACGAGGCGAGGTGATCTTCGGCGGGCCGCACCTGATGCGCGAGTACCACCGCGACCCGGAGCGCACCGCCGACGCGGTGGTCGACGGGTGGGTGCACTCGGGCGACATCGCGGAGCGGAACCC
>JAFAFN010000274.1 GCA_023423475.1 Actinomycetes bacterium
CTCCCGGTTGTGGGTGCGTGCGGGCGGGGCGCACCCGGAACTAACGCACCCGGTACGGAGGTCAGACGCTGCGACGGTAGGAGCCACCGACCTCGAAGAGGGCGTCGGTGATCTCGCCCAGTGAGCAGTGCCGCACGGTGTCCATCAACACGTCGAACAGGTTCTCGCCCGCCAGCGCCGCGTCGCGCAGGCGGGCGAGCGCCGCGGGACGGTCCTCGGCGTGGGCCTGCTGGAAGGCCCGCAGCCGAGCGATCTGGTCGTCCTTCTCCTCGGACGACGAACGAGCGAGCTCGACGACGATCTCGTTCTCGTCGCTCTCGGGTCCGAGGAACGTGTTGACCCCGATGATCGGCAGGGTGCCGTCGTGCTTGCGGTGCTCGTAGAGCATCGACTCGTCCTGGATCCGACCACGCTGGTAGCCCGTCTCCATCGCGCCGAGCACACCACCTCGGGTGTTGATCCGGTCCATCTCGGCGAGCACCGCGGCCTCGACGAGGTCGGTGAGCTCCTCGACGACGAAGCTGCCCTGCAGCGGGTTCTCGTTCATCGCCAGACCCCACTCGCGGTTGATGATGAGCTGGATCGCCAGTGCCCGACGCACCGACTCGGTGGTCGGCGTGGTGACGGCCTCGTCGTAGGCGTTGGTGTGCAGGCTGTTCGCGTTGTCGTAGATCGCGCACAGGGCCTGGAGGGTGGTGCGGATGTCGTTGAAGGACATCTCCTGGGCGTGCATCGAACGGCCCGAGGTCTGCACGTGGTACTTGAGCTTCTGGGAGCGGTCGTTCGCCCCGTAGCGGTCCCGCATCGCGACCGCCCAGATGCGACGGGCGACCCGCCCGAGCACCGTGTACTCGGGGTCCATGCCGTTGGAGAAGAAGAAGCTGAGGTTGGGTGCGAAGTCGTCGACGTCGAGCCCGCGGGCGAGGTACGACTCGACGTAGGTGAAGCCGTTGGACAACGTGAACGCGAGCTGGCTGATGGGGTTCGCGCCGGCCTCGGCGATGTGGTAGCCGGAGATCGAGACCGAGTAGAAGCTGCGCACGCGGTGCTCGACGAACCACTCGGCGATGTCGGCCATCACACCGAGGGAGAACTCCGTCGAGAAGATGCAGGTGTTCTGCCCCTGGTCCTCCTTGAGGATGTCGGCCTGCACGGTGCCACGGACGTTCGACAGCACCCAGGCGCGCAGCTCGGCGACCTCGTCCGCGGTGGGCTCACGGCCCTCGTCCTCGGCGAACCGCTCGAGGCGCTGGTCGATCGCGGTGTTCAGGAACATGGCGAGGATCGCGGGAGCGGGGCCGTTGATCGTCATCGACACCGACGTTGCCGGGTCGCACAGGTCGAAGCCCGAGTACAGGACCTTCATGTCGTCGAGCGTCGCGATCGACACACCCGAGTTGCCGATCTTGCCGTAGATGTCGGGCCGCTCCGCCGGGTCGAAGCCGTAGAGCGTGACCGAGTCGAACGCGGTCGACAGGCGGTTGGCGGGCTGGCCCTCGGCCAGCAGGTGGAAGCGGCGGTTGGTGCGTGCAGGGCCGCCCTCGCCGGCGAACATCCGCGCCGGGTCCTCGCCCTCCCGCTTCAGCGGGAAGACACCCGCGGTGTAGGGGAAGTGGCCCGGGAGGTTCTCCGAGCGCAGCCAACGCAGCTGCTCGCCGTGGTCGACGAACTTCGGCAGCGACAGCTTCGGGATCAGCGTTCCCGAGAGCGACTCACGCACCGGTCGGTCCGGCCCGCTCAGCTCGGCGACCCGATCGGGCCATGCGGCGAGCAGGTCACGGTCCGCGGGTGACACCGCGTCCTTCGCCTCGGACAGCAGGTCGTCGACGTCAGCGGTGGCCCGCTGCGCACTCGCGAGCAGCTCGCGGGTCGCGTCGAGCTGCTGCACTCGGCGGGCGGCCGTGGACTGCTCATCGGTGACGGCGTGGTAGCCGGTGACCGTCTCGACGATCTCGGCGAGGTAGCGACCACGAGCGGCCGGCACGATCTCGGAGAGTCCGGTCGACGTCGTGGTCCCGACCGCGGGGAGCACCCCCGCCGCGATGTCCATGCCGGCATCCGCGAGCGAGCTGCGCAGGTGCTGGTAGAGCCCGGTCACCCCGTCGTCGTTGAACCGTGAGGCGACCGTGCCGAACACGGGCATGTCGGACGGCGTCGAGTCGAACGCCTCCCGGTTGCGGATGAGCTGACGTGCCACGTCGCGCAGCGCGTCCTCGGCACCTCGGCGCTCGAACTTGTTGATCGCCACCGCGTCCGCGAAGTCGAGCATGTCGATCTTCTCGAGCTGCGACGACGCACCGAACTCCGGGGTCATCACGTAGAGCGAGACGTCCGCGTACGGCACGATCGCCGCATCGCCCTGTCCGATGCCGGGGGTCTCGACGATCACCAGGTCGGCACCCCAGGCGGTCGCCGCGGCGATGATGTCGGACAGCGCCTCGGGCACCTCTGAGCTCGTCGAGCGCGTGGCGAGCGACCGGAAGAAGATGCGCTCGGTGTCCCCCGAGCTGCCGCCCGACGCACCGGCACCGAAGATCGAGTTCATGCGGATCCGGTCACCGAGCAGCGCACCTCCGCCCCGACGACGGGTCGGGTCGATGGCGACGACGGCCACGCGGACCTTGTCCTCCTGGTCGAGCCGGATGCGCCGGATCAGCTCGTCGGTGAGCGACGACTTGCCCGAGCCGCCGGTGCCGGTGATGCCGAGGACCGGCGTCGAACGGGCGGCGCGCAGCTCGGCCAGCTCGGCCCTGGTGGCCTCGTCGACCGTGCCGTCCTCGAGGCAGGTGATCAGCCGGGCCAGCGCACCGGACGAGCCCGCGAGCACGTCTTCGAGACGGGACGGTCGCGTCGCGAGCGGGACGTCGCACTCCCGGATCATCGAGTTGATCATCCCGACCAGCCCCATCCGCTGGCCGTCCTCGGGCGAGAAGATGCGGGCGACGCCGTAGTCGTGCAGCTCGGCGATCTCCTCGGGCACGATCACGCCACCGCCACCGCCGTAGACACGGACGTGCCCGGCGCCCTCGGCGGCGAGTCGGTCGATCAGGTACTTGAAGTACTCGACGTGACCACCCTGGTACGAGCTGAGTGCGATGCCCTGGACGTCCTCGTCGATCGCCGCACGCACGATCTCGTCGACCGAGCGGTTGTGACCGAGGTGGATGACCTCGGCCCCCTGGGACTGCAGGATGCGCCGCATGATGTTGATCGAGGCATCGTGCCCGTCGAACAGGCTGGCGGCGGTGACGAACCGGACCGGGTGCCGGGGCACGTGCAGTTCGGTCTCGTGCGCGTCGTTCGTCATCTGGGCCCCCGGTCACGTCCGGGCGACGGAAGCACCCGGATCGGCTGATTTACTTGGACGTCAACATACTATCGGCGCGAAGTGCTCGGAGGTCAAATGATCGGAGTGCAGCAGGTCGGACGTCGCTCGCTAGTGTCGGCCGCCATGGTGGACCGCACCTCGAAGTCGTTCGATCCGATCGCAGAAGCCCAGCGCCAGTGGACGGCGCACGGCTGGGAGGACGCCGCGGATGGCATGGCCGTGGTGACCTCCATCGTGCGTGCGGACCAGATCCTCCAGTCACGCATCGACGCCGTGCTGCGACCCATGCGGCTGACCTTCGCCCGCTACGAGCTGCTCGTGCTGCTCGACTTCTCGCGCAACGGCGCGCTGCCGCTCGGCAAGATCGGTGACCGCCTCCAGGTCCACCCGGCGAGCGTCACCAACGCCGTCAACCGGCTCGAGGCCGACGGGCTCGTGACCCGCGAACCGCATCCCGACGACGGACGCACCACCCTCGCCACCATCTCGAAGGAGGGTCGGGCGTTGGCGCGTTCGGCGACCACCGCACTGAACCGCGAGGTGTTCGGCGACCTGGGGCTCACCGCCCGCCAGATGAACGAGCTGTTCGCGTTGCTGCTGCGCATCCGTCGCGGCGCCGGCGACTTCGACTGAGCGAGGCGCCCGTGGGTCCGCTCAGATGAACAGGCGCTCGGCGCCCGCGGTGACCGACTCGCAGCGACCGGGCACCGTGAGCAGCCGTTCCGCCGAGTAGAAGTCGACCACGTCGAGCGCCTCGTCGGCCGACACCCCGTGACGGGAGCGCACCCGCTCTGCCAGCAGCCAGCCGCCGACCAGATCACCGAAGACGGCGAGGAACGTGGTCGCCCCGGCGAGCGCGGCCTCCGGATCCCCGTCGAGCTGCTCGCGCAGCCAGCCGACCGTGCGGCGTACGGCGCCCGTGGCGGCGGCCAGACGATCGCCGACCACGCCGGCACGGCCACCGGCCACCTGGAGCTCGGTCGCGGTGCGCTCGACGTCGTCGAGCACCGAGGCGATCAGCGCGCCGTCGTGGCGCGTGATCTTGCGCGTCATCAGATCGATCGCCTGGATCCCGTTCGTGCCCTCGTAGATCGGCGCGATGCGCGCGTCACGCCAGCGCTGGGGTGCCCGCGTCTCCTCGCTGTAGCCGACCCCGCCGAGCACCTGGATCCCGGCCGAGGCGACCTCGACGCCGAGGTCCGTGACCCAGGCCTTGGCGATCGGGGTGAACAGGTCGACGCGGTCCTGGGCACGCGCCCGTGCTGCGTCGTCGGACGCCGTCGCGGCGCGGTCCGACTCGATGGCGGTGGTGTAGACGACCAGACGCATGGCATCGAGCGTCGACCGCATCGACGAGAGCATCCGGCGCACGTCGGGATGTCGGTCGATCGTGTCCGGCACGCCGCGGGTGCCGCCGAGCGCAGTGCTCTGTCGCCGCTCCGACGCGTACGCACGGGCCTCGGCGTAGGCGGCTTCGCCGACCGAGAGTCCCTGCAACCCGATCGCGAGCCTGGCCGGGTTCATCATCGAGAACATGGCGCGCATGCCGCCCTGTTCGGGCCCGACCAGCTCACCCACGGCGCCGTCGAGCTCCATCACGCACGTCGGCGAGGAATGCAGGCCGAGCTTGTGCTCGAGCGAGCGGCACCACACGGGGTTGCGCTCCCCGGGCGATCCGTCGGCAGCGACGTGGAACTTCGGCACCACGAACAACGAGAGGCCCTTGGTCCCCGGCGCGGAGCCGGGTGTCCGAGCGAGCACCAGGTGCACGATGTTGTCGGTCAGGTCGTGCTCGCCCCACGAGATGAAGATCTTGGTGCCGTGCAGCTCGAAGCGGCCGTCGCCGAGCGGCGTCGCCGTCGCCCGGATCGCGCCGACGTCGGAACCTGCGTCCGGCTCGGTGATCTGCATGGTCCCGTTCCACTCGCCGGTCACGAGTCGGGGGAGGAACCGCGCCCGCTGGGCGTCGTCACCCCACTGCGAGAGC
>JAFAFN010000374.1 GCA_023423475.1 Actinomycetes bacterium
CACCGAGCGCGATCCGGGAGTCGAGCAGCTCGACCAGCTGGTGCTCGCCGAAGGTGAGCGCGAAGGGCGACCAGATGCCCAGCGCGCCGAGCAGGGCACCGCCGAGCACGTAGCGCCCCGAGGTCGGCACCACGCTCATCGCCCGTCGGGCGACGGCGACGCTCAGGGTGAACACCGCTGCGCCCAACGCGCCGAGCAGCCCGATGCCCGCCGCGAGCAGCAGGTCGGGTGCGTGCAGGGTGCCGATGGTCGGGAACCGCCAGACGGGTTCGATGCCGAGCCCGACGAGGCTCAGGTACACGCCGTAGCCGCACAGCGAGCCGACGATCGCGGGCACGAGCGCCTCGTAGTACTGCAGGCCGCGTCGGTGCAGGATCTCGAGGGCGAAGAAGGCCGAGCCGAGCGGTGCGCCGAACAGCACGGTGAACCCCGCCGCCATGCCCGTGATCGTCAGGATCCGGATGTCGGGCGCGGGGCGCCGGAAGCGGGTCGCGATCACCGTGCCGAGCGTGCCCGTGGATTGCACCAGCGGCGCCTCGGGCCCCATGGTCGATCCGGCGGCCACGCACAGCAGCGAGGCGGGCAGCAGGCCGCGCAGTCCCCGCACGTTCTCGGCGCCACCCATCACGTGGATGTTGTCGACGAGCAGCTCGACGTTGCCGGTCTCGCCGCCGACCTTCGTGATCAGCGCGACCGCTGCGCCCACGGCCACGAGGATGCCGGCCTGCACGACGGCCGTGTGATGCGCCGGCGCCAGGCCGCGCTCGAGCAGGTGCAGCACGGCGACGTAGGCGGCACCGAGCAGGCCGCCGGCGATGCCGACCACGACCGTGGGCGTGCCGAGCCCGTCGCGGAGACGGACCGAGGCGGTGGACACGAGGCGGTGGAGGAGCGGTGGCACGATTCATATCGTGACACGAGATAAATCGGGAGATCCAGCGGTGTGGCGAACGACCCGACCCCGACACCATAAGTTGACCTATGGTGGCTCGGACGAGCCGGACATGGGGGTGTCATGGTCGAGGGACGAGCTGACGGTGCCGTCATCGAACGAGCGGAGCGACTCGCTGCGTTGGTCGGTGCCGAGGCCGAGCAGGCCGAGCGGGAGCGGCGGCTCACCGAGCCGGTGATGTCGGCCGCAGCCGACAGCGGGCTGTTCTCGATGGTGGTGCCCGAGTCCTACGGCGGCGAGGGCGCAGGATTGCGGGACCTGCTCGACACCACGAGGACGATCGCCACCGGCTGCCCCGCATCGGCGTGGACGCTGTCGTTCTTCGTGCTGCACAACTGGCTGCTCACGCGGTTCTCGGAGGAGCTGCAGTCCGAGGTGTTCGGCCCGAAGGGCTACGGACTCGTCCCGGCGCCGCTCGCACCGACCGGACAGCTCCAGCGCGTCGACGGTGGCTGGGAGGTCAGCGGTCGGTGGGAGTGGGCGACGGGCGTGAACCACGCCGACTGGGTCATCGTGCACGGACTCGAGGTGCGCGACGACGCGTTCGCCCCGCGCTTCGCCGTGCTGCCGATCGGCGACGTCGAGGTCGACGACGTGTGGCACACCTCGGGCATGCGGGCGACGGGCTCCAACACCGTGCGCGTCGACGGCGCGTTCGTGCCCGACCACCGCACCCTCCCCTCGGAGGAACTGCTCGAGGACCGACCGGCCGCGACGGGCAACGAGATGGCGGCCCTGCCGGTGATGGCGGTCCTGGCGCTCGTCGCCGCAGCGCCCGCACTCGGAGCCGCGCAGTCCGCCGTCGAGCTCTACGCGGCCCGGATCCGCGAGCGCGTGCTCGCCTACACGCTCGGCGACAAGGCGATCGACCAGCCCGCCGCGCAGGTCAGACTCGGCCACGCGCTGGCCCAGGTGCGCGCCGCTCGGGCGAGCTTCGACGCCGCGGCGGGGCAGCTGCTCGACGCCGTCGAAGATGCATCCAGCCAGGGAGGTGGCGTCGGCCTGGAGGTGCGAATGGCGGTGCGGCTCGCCGCGGCCAACACCGTGCGCCTCTCCAACGAGGTGATCTCGCACGTCGGTGACGGCGCGGGCGCCAGCGTCTACCAGCTCAGCTCGCCCCTGCAGCGGCTCCAGCGCGACGTCGAGGTCCTCAAGGGGCACGTCGTCTTCGACTGGGACCGCACCACCGAGCTCGCCGGTCGCATCGAGCTCGGCCTGCCCCTGCGTCCCGCCGACCGCATCTGACCCGCCACGACCGCACCGCCTGCACCGACCGAAGGAGCCTCCGATGACCACACCCTCTGACACGCCCTCTGGCACCCCACCGACATCGCCGAACGGCGTGCACCACCTGGCGGTGATGACAAAGGACATGAAGGGCCAGCTCGAGTTCTTCACGCAGATCCTCGGGCTGCCGCTCGTCGCGCTCTACGACATGCACGGGGTCGACGGCGCGTGGCACGGGTTCGTCCAGCTCAACGAGTCGTCGTACCTGGCGTTCTGCCAGGTCCCCGGTGTCGAGTCGGTCGAGTCGACCCTCGGGGTCACCCACGCGGGCACCGGTGCGGGCGTGAGCGCGCCCGGCACCATGCAGCACGTCGCGTTCGACGTCGCGACCGAAGCGGGGCTGCTCGCCATCCGTGACCGGCTCCGGACCGCCGGCGTGGTGGCACTCGGCCCGCTGGACCACGGCATGTGCAAGTCCCTGTACTTCGCCGGCCCCGAAGGGCTGACGCTCGAGGTCGCCTGGTCGCCCGCGGCGATCGACGGCGACGAGTGGATCGACCCCGACGTGTGCGCCGCGGCGGGCATCTCCGCCGACGACGTCGCGCGCTTTCGTGCGCCCGCGCCGTTCCTGCCGGGTGACGAGGCGGTGGCACAACCGGCGGTCGACACCGGCATGCCGCTGATGGCCTATCCGCCCGAGGAGATGGCGCTGATGGTCTCGCTGCCCGACGACGTCGTCGCGAAGGTCGCGAGCGTGCCCGATTCGCCGAAGGTGCTGCGCGAACGCGCCGCGGCAGGGGAGGGCTGAACATGGCGCACGAGGTCGAGGAGATCCCGTACCCGCTGGTCTACGCCGAACAGGCCGACTTCAAGGACACCTACGGCGGGCCCGAGGGCATCGTCGTGTGCGAGTCGTACCTGCTGCGGCCCAAGGACGTCCCTTCGGACACGGTGCTCGTCTTCATGCATCCCGTCGGCGGCGGCGCCTACCTGCCGATGGTGCGGCGGCTGGCCCGCGACGGACACCACGTCATCTACTGCAACAGCCGCTACCGCACCGACGTCGCGCTGATCATGGAGAAGGTCGTGCTCGACCTCGGTGCCGCAGTGCGCGACGCAAAGGTGCGCCTCGGCTACGACAAGGTCGTGCTCGCCGGCTGGAGCGGCGGCGGCTCGTTGTCGCTCTACTACCAGGAGCAGGCCGAGCACCCCAGCGTCACCTCGCCGCCCGCCGGTGGCTCGCCCGATCTGACGGCGGCGGGACTGATCCCGGCCGACGCGGTCGTGCTGATCGCCGCGCACCCGAGTCGACACGGCGTGCTGACCGAGAGCCTCGATCCCGCCATCGTGGACGAGAGCGATCCCGACCTGCGCGACGCGGACCTGGACCTGTTCGCGGAGGGTCGCCCCGTCCCGTTCGACCGAGACTGGCTCGCCCGCTACCGCGCCGCCCAGATCGAGCGGAACCGTCGCATCACCCGCTGGGTGCGGGCGGAGCTCGCCTCGCTCGCCGAGCGGGGGCGCCCCCACGACGAGCGCGGCTTCGTCGTGCACGGCACGATGGCCGACCCCGCGATCCTCGACGTCACGATCGACCCGAACGACCGGGTGGCGGGGGAGTCCTACCTGGGGGACCCGAGGGTCGTGAACAACGGCCCGGTCGGTCTCGCCCGGTTCTGCACGCTGCGCAGCTGGCTGAGCCAGTGGAGCCACGACGACGCCCTCGCGGACGGTCTGCGCTGCGCAGCGGCGATCACGGTGCCGACCCTGGTGATCTACAACGGCGCCGACAACGTCTGCTACCCGCAGCTCGCGATCTCGATGTACGACGCCATCGCCCACGACGACAAGGAGCTGCACCGCATCGACGGGGCGAACCACTACTACCTCGGTCCGGACCAGCAGCCTCGGCTCAAGGAGGCGGCGGGGATCGTGGGTCGCTGGCTCGACGAGCACGGTCTCGGAGCCGCCGCCACGTAGGCTCCCGGCGCATGTCGACTGTCGAGGTGAGCCGCACGACCTGGCTGGACGCCGGCCAGGACCTGCTGCGGGAGGGCGGCTTCTCGGCGGTGAAGCTCGCCCCGCTGACCGCGCTGCTCGATCGCACGACGGGCAGCTTCTACCACCACTTCTCCGGGATGGAGGACTACCGCGAGGCGCTCGCCGACTACTTCGGCGACGCCCAGCCGCGTGCGGTGCTGGAGCGTCTCGCACCGCTGCCGCCGAGGGAACGGCTTCGTGGGCTGCAGGAGGTCTTCGTCGGTCAGCACATGGGCGCGCTGCACGCGGCGATGCGCGAGTGGGCGACCGCGAATGCGACCGCGGCGAGTGCGGTGCTCGCGGCGGACCACGTGCTGCTGGAGTTCATCGCCGAGGTGTTCGCCGAGCTGGGCTTCGACGAGCACGACGCCCGGGTGCGTGCCGAGATCGTCTTCGCGATGGGCGTCGCCCGGGTCGATCCCCCCTGGCAACGTGCGACCCGCAGCGTCGACGACGTGCTCGAGGTCCTGTTGGGTGCAGGCTGATCGGTGTTCGTCGCGGCGGTACTGTCTCGTGATGGCCCCGCTACCCCGCCCTGCGCCGTCGTCACGAGATCGTGCGAGCAGGTCCCGGGTCGCCGTCGCTGGACTCATGGCGCTGTTCGTGGCCGTCGCGTCGGGATGTCAGCCGCCTCCGCCGCCGCCCGGTCCACCGACGGGTCGCTGCAAGCCGAACCCGTTCACCGAGCAGGTCCAGCGCGACCTCGACGCTCGGGGGGCTGCCGCCCACCACCTGACCGCTGCGGTCTACGACGACCGCAGCGGATGCTGGTACCACCTCCGTCGCGGCCAGCGGGTGACGACCGCGTCGGTGGTCAAGATCGAGATCATGGCGGCCGCGCTGCTGCGGGCCCAGGACCAGCACCGGGCGTTGACCGACTGGGAGCTCGACCGGATCAAGCCGATGATCCACGCGTCCGACGATCCGTCCGCCTCGGCGCTGTGGGGCAGCCTCGGCGGCGCAGGCGGGATGTCGGCCTACGGCACCCGACTGGGTCTGCACGCGACGGTCGAGGTCGAGCCGAAGTGGGGACTCACCACCACCACGGCCGAGGACCAGGCCGCGTTCATTCACCGCCTGCTGCAGGGGAACGTGCTCCAGCCGGCGGGACGGACGCAGGCGTGGTGGCAGCTGCTCGACATCCGCGGCGACCAGCGCTGGGGTGTCCGTGCCGGTGTGCCGTCCGACTGGCAGGTCGGCCACAAGAACGGGTTCTTCGACTCGGCGTGCTGCGGCTGGAGGGTGAACTCGGTCGGCTACGTCTCGGACCCCGACGGCGGTGGCTACTCGATCGCCATCCTCTCCGACGGCTGGCGGTCGCTCGGCGACGGCGTCCCGATGGTCGAGGCCGTGGCGATCGCGGTCGCCAACTCGCTGGTGAAATGAGGCGGCTGCGCCTCAGCCGACGCCCTTGGGGGCCGAGCCTCCCATGAACCCGAACATGTAGCCGGCGACCCGACGCATCTGGATCTCCTCGGCGCCCTCGGTGATCCGGTAGCGGCGATGGTGACGGTAGATGTGCTCGAAGGGGCGGTGTCGGGAGTAGCCGAGGCCACCGTGGACCTGCATCGCACGATCGGCCGCCTCGCAGCACAGTCGGTTGGCCCAGTAGTTGCACATCGAGACGTGCTGGGACTGCGAGAACGCGCCGTCGCGGTCCATCAACCACGCGGTGCGCTGGATGAGGACGTTGAGCATCTCGTACTGCGTGCGCAGCTCGACCAGCGGGAACTGGATGCCCTGGTTGCGGGAGAGGGGAGTGCCGAACGGCGCTCGCTCCTTCGCGTACTCGACGGCCGCGTCGATGCAGAACCGTGCCGCCCCGGCGCTGCTCGCCGCCTGGCGGATGCGGTTCTCGTTGAAGAAGCGCTGGGCGACCTCGAGGCCGCGACCCTCCTCGCCGAAGAGGGCGTCGTCGTCGACGAGCACATCGGAGAGCGTCACGTGGGCGTGGTCGGTCGGCATGTTGAACGTCCAGAGGTACTCCTCGACGGTGAAGCCCTCGGCGTCGGTCGGCACGAGGAACGCCGAGATGCCGAGACCGTCGCCGGCGGAGCCGCTGGTGCGGGCGAAGATCAGGTCCGCCGAGGCGTGGTGCACACCGGAGTTCCAGGTCTTCTCGCCGTCGATCCGCCAGCCGCCGTCGACCCGGGTCGCGGTGGTCTCCATGTGCGTCGCGTCGGAGCCGTGCGCGGGTTCGGTGATCCCGAACGCGAAGCCACGCCGGCCGGCTGCGAGGTCCTCGAGCCACTCGGCCTGCTGGGACTCGGAGCCGTGGGCGAGCATGAGCAGCGCGCCGACGTTGTTGGCGACGATCGAGTGCTCGTTCTGCAGGTCGTTGTGCAGGCCCAGCCCCTTGGCGGCGAGGTGCTCGCGGATGACCGCCATCCAGAGGTTCGAGCCGTCACGTCCGCCGAGTGACTCGGGCAGGGCGAAGCGGTAGTGGCCCGCGGCATCGGCGACGCGGCGGACCTCGGCGAGCAGCTCCTCCCAGTCCTGGCGGGGCACGCCACCGTGGTCCCAGTCGGTCCTGGCGTGTTCGCGGCGGTGGTCGAAGAACCGGACGTTGTCGTCGCGCTCTTCGATCGGGCGGATCTCGGCATCGATGAACGCATCGAGCTCGGCGAGGTAGTCGCGCAGCTCCGCGGGCAGGTCGAAGTCCATCGGTTCCCCCTGATGAGTGCCGGACCGGCCGGTTCGTGACCCGGTCGGATCGTGACGCAGCCGGATCGTGACACCGTACCCACCCCCGAGGATTGGCCCGACCGTCGCCACGGATGGTAGGTACACCTAATAACCGATGTCCGAGAGTCGGACACCGAGAGAGGGATCGGGGCGAACGAGATGCGACGACGAGGAGTGCCGCGCAGGGCGGGCATCCTGCTGGCAGGAGCGATGGCGGCGGGTCTGCTCGCCGCGTGCGTCCCACCGGACCCAGGGCCGGGAACGACCACCACGACGTCGACCACGACGACGACCGTCGCCCCCGGCGAGCCGATCGAGGTCGACGATGCCCAGCTGGTCTGGGCCTACAACCGGTACGCGCAGAAC
>JAFAFN010000339.1 GCA_023423475.1 Actinomycetes bacterium
GTGCGCGACCTTCTGGGGCACGGTCGACATCGGGGCGGTGCTCGTCGGGCTGAACGGTTGGTGGAACACCGACGAGATCATCTACGGGCTCGAGGACTCCGGCGCCCGCGTGCTCGTCGTCGACGCGAAGCGCTTCGAGCGCATCGCGGACGTGATCGACACGATCGACACCCTCGAGCACGTCTACCTGATCGACGCGGACCCGGCATCGACGGGATCGACGAGCCCGAAGCTGCACCCCTTCTCCGAGCTCGTCGCCGCACCGCCCGCCGAGTTCCCGGAGGTCCCCATCGACGAG
Source organism: Actinomycetes bacterium (assembly GCA_023423475.1). Lineage (GTDB taxonomy): Bacteria > Actinomycetota > Acidimicrobiia > Acidimicrobiales > Microtrichaceae > JAFAFN01. Next base: position 299 of record JAFAFN010000339.1, read on the forward strand.
GAGGACCACGCGGTCATCTTCTACACGTCGGGCACCACCGGACGACCCAAGGGAGCGATCAGCTCGCACCGCAACATGGTCGCCAACCTCCAGAACACGGTGTTCCTGCTGACCGCCACCTCGATGGCCCAGGCCGCTGCCGCCGCGGGCGACGAGAGCGAGTCGCTCACCCCACCCGGATCGCAGCCCGTGGCCCTGTTCAGCGCGCCGCTGTTCCACGTCGCGGGCTGCCACTCGACGCTCGTCGTGGGCATGATGGGCGGCCTCAAGCTGGTGATGATCGAGGGCAAGTTCGACCCGATCAAGGCGCTGTCGCTCATCGAGGCCGAGAAGGTCACCCTCTGGACCGCGGTGCCGACCATGGTGTGGCGGGTCTGCGAGGCCCCCGAGCGCCACGACTACGACACGTCGTCGGTCATCTCGGTCAGCTTCGGCGGCTCCCCGTCGGCCGACGAGATGCAGCGACGGGTGCGAGAGACGTTCCCCAACCTCAAGGCGACCACCAACGCCTACGGCCTGACCGAGTCGTCCTCGGCGGCCACGACGCTGACGGGCGCCGACGCACTCCGCAAGGCGGATTCGGTCGGTCTCCCGATGCCGACAGTCGAACTGGCGATCGGCGCACCGGACGGCACGCACCTGGCTCCCGGCGAGACGGGTGAGGTCCTGATCCGTGGGCCGATCATCATGCCCGGCTACTGGAACAAGCCCGAGGCGACCGCCTCGACGGTGATCGACGGCTGGCTGCACACCGGCGACGTCGGCCACCTCGACGACGAGGGCTACCTGTTCATCACCGATCGCGCCAAGGACATGCTGATCCGCGGCGGCGAGAACATCTACTGCGTCGAGATCGAGAACCGGCTCGTCGAGCACCCCGACATCGCGGACGCCGCGGTGATCGGCGTGCCCCACGAGACGCTCGGCGAAGAGGTGAAGGCCGTGCTCGAGATCGCCGAGGGCTCCGAGGTCTCCGACGACGAGATCCGACGCTGGGTCGTCGAGACGCTCGCCCCGTACAAGGCGCCGACCCACATCGAGCGCTGGGACGGCAAGCTGCCGCGCAACGCCTCGGGCAAGCTGCTCAAGAACGTGCTCCGCGGAGAGGGCGTCGTGAGCTTCGCCGAGACGATGTAGCCCGCTCGTACACTCGTCGACATGTCCGACTCCCCGACCGATGCCGCCTCGACCGATGCGCCGCCAGACGGGTCCTACGACGCGTTCGTGATCGACGTCGTCGAGGAGGGCGACGAGCAGCGCCTCGACCTGACGATCGTCGCGGGGGAGCTGAAGGGCCAGGTCGTGTCGGTGTCGAGCACCGAGCGCCTCGGCGAGTTCGTCGACCTCGTCGGCATGCCGGCCACGCTGCAGGTCCGCGACGGGCTGCCGAGCGTCACCATCGACGACTAGGACCGGCAAGGCGTGTCAGCCCGGCGCGCAGGCTGCACATTCGAGATCGATCGGGTGCTCTGCGCGGTCCGACGCGCAAGGAGCCCAACCGATCTGCGTGGTGCACCCTGCGCGGGCGAGCTGAGTCAGAACGTGCGTGAGAACAGGTAGCCGGAGACGGCGACGCCGACGACGACCACGCAGATCCGCAGCACCCGCTCGTCGAGGCGCCGTGCGAGTGCCGCACCGGCGTACCCGCCCAGCAGCGTCGTGGGCGCCGCCACGGCGACGTACAACCACCGGACAGGCCCGAACAGCCCGAAGATGGCGACGCTCACGCTCGCGTCGACCAGCGAGATCACCGACTTCGACGCATTGAGGTTCCGCAGGGTGTCACGCACCGTGACGCCCAGCACCGCGAGGACCATGACCCCGAGGCCGCCGCCGAAGTAGCCGCCGTAGATCGTGGCGATGAACACGCCGATCACGGCCGATGCGTTCGGCTGGTTCGTCAACCCCGTCCGATCCTTCAACCGGGCACGCACGACCGGCTGCAGCGCGGTGAGTGCCGTGGCGCCGAGCACGAGCCACGGCACGATCACGTCGAACGCCTCGCCAGGGGTGATCAACAGCAGCACGCAGCCGAGCGTCGACCCGGCGACGGTCGCGGCGATGAACCGCGGCATCGTCGAGCGCTGCGCACGGATCTCGTCGCGGAATCCACCGACACCGCCGACGTAGCCGGCCCAGGTCGACACCGAGTTCGTCACGTTCGCCTCGAGCGGGCGCAGGCCCGTCGCGAGCAGGACCGGGAACAGGATGAGCGATCCCCCACCCGCGATGCTGTTGACCACGCCACACGCCGCACCGGCGACGGCCACGGCGAGCAGGGACCAGACGTTCACAGGGCTCCGATCGTACGACGACCCGCCGCAGCGCTCTCACGAGCACCGCGACGGGTCGTCCTCATGTTGTTCGGTTCCGAGGCTCAGCCGTTGGGCTGGGCCGAATCAGCCGTCGGCTGCCGCAGCGAAGCCCAGCTCGAGGTCCGAGATGATGTCGGCGATGTCCTCGAGTCCGACCGACAGGCGGATCAGCCCGGGGTTCACACCCGAGGACGCCTGCTCGACTTCGGTCAGCTGGCTGTGCGTCGTCGACGCGGGGTGCACCACCAGGCTGCGCACGTCGCCGATGTTCGCCAGGTGGCTGTGCAGCTCGAGCGCCTCGACGAAGCGCTTGCCCGCATCGCGACCGCCCTTGAGCACGAACGACGGGACCGAGCTGGCACCCCTCGGCGCATAGGTCGCGACCCGGTCGTTCCACTGGCTCGACGAGAGCCCTGCGTAGTTGACCGACTCGACCTGCTCGTGGGCATCGAGGAACTGCGCCACCGCGAGTGCGTTGGCGACGTGGCGGTCCATGCGCAGCGACAGCGTCTCGACACCCTGGAGGATGAGGAACGCGTTGAACGGCGAGATGGCCGGGCCGATGTCACGCAGCAGCTGGACGCGGGCCTTGATGATGTACGAACCGGGGCCGAGGGCGTTCCAGAACGCGAGGCCGTGGTAACTCGGGTCGGGCTCGGTGAACTGCGGGAACTTGTCGTTCGCCGAGAAGTCGAAGCTGCCGCCGTCGACGATCACACCGGCGATCGAGTTGCCGTGGCCGCCCAGGAACTTGGTCGCGGAGTGCACGACGATGTCGGCACCGTGGCGCAGCGGCTGGATGAGGTACGGCGTGGCGACGGTGTTGTCGACGATGAGCGGCACGCCGTTGGCGTGGGCGACCTCGGCCACCGCAGAGATGTCGAGGATGTCGTTGCGGGGGTTGCCGATCGTCTCGGCGAAGAACGCCTTGGTGTTCGGCCGGACCGCTGCGGCCCACTCCTCGAGGTCGTCGGGGTCCTCGACGAAGCTGACCTCGATGCCGAGCTTCGGCAGCGTGTAGTGGAACAGGTTGTAGGTCCCGCCGTAGAGGGACGCAGCCGAGACGATGTGGCTGCCGGCCTCGGCCAGGTTCAGGATCGCCAGCGTCTCGGCCGCCTGGCCCGAGGCGACCACGAGCGCGCCGGGCAGGCCCACCGCGGTGTCGGGAGCGCCTTCGAGCGAGGCGATGCGAGCCTCGAGCACACCCTGGGTCGGGTTCATGATCCGGGTGTAGATGTTGCCGATCTCGGCGAGCGCGAAGAGGTTGGCCGCGTGGTCGGAGTCCCGGAACTGGTACGCCGTCGTCTGGTAGATCGGCGTGGCACGCGCCCCCGTGGTCGGATCCGGCTCAGCCCCCGCATGGATCTGACGGGTGTCGAAACCCCACTGCTCGCTCATTCGCAACTCCTCGTCCGTCGTCGGCCGCTCCTCGTCGAGCGGGCCAGGGCAACCCTAGACGGCCGAATCCCGACCAACAACGTCAAGATTCGGACGGCCGCTCCCCCACGCCCGACGGCGAGATCTGGAGCACCCGGGTGTGGCCGTCCACTCCGAGACGTGCGAGCACGATCTCGGCGTCGTCGCGCTCGACCAGCGCAGCGACCGTCGGACCGGAACCCGACAGCCACGCCGCGAGCACCGTGCCGTCACCTAGGAACCGTCTGAGCGCCTCGGCCACGTCGGCCCGATCCGCCACGCGTGACGGCTGGTGCAGACGGTCCTCGCACGCAACCCGCAGGGCCGAGAGGTCACCGCTGGCCACCGCTGCGACCCACAACGACGACCGCGCCAGGGACCACGTCGCGTCGTCCAGCGCCACCACGTCCGCGAGCACCTTGCGCGAGGCGTCGGTGGACGTCGAACGATCGGGCCACCACACGACGACGGACACCTCGGGCGGCATCGGGAGCGATCGGGCGGTCAGATCGGCCGCGACGGTGAACCCACCGGAGGCGGACGCCGCGGCGTTGTCCGGGTGCCCTTCGAG
>JAFAFN010000478.1 GCA_023423475.1 Actinomycetes bacterium
CCCCGAGCTCGGTGGACTCGTTCCGACGCCGGCGAACCTCGTCGATCTCGCCGATGGAGCTGTGCAGGGTTGGAAGCGGCTGATCACCATGCAGCCACCGGTCGGCTCGGGCTGGAACCTTCTCGTCGTGCCCTACTTGTGCGGGTTGACCTGCTCCCTGATCGGAGTGTCGGTGGCGCTGCGATCGCGTCGACCCATGTGGGCGGCGCTGCCTCCATGCCTGCTCCTGGTGCTCAGCATCCTTCTCGGGACCGAGCAGCCCGCATCGACGTTGCTCCAGGGAGGTCTCTTCGCCGTGGTCCTGGTGGCCTGGTGGTCCCACGTGCACCGTGAGCGTCGTCGGGTGGATGTCGGGTCGTCCGTTGGCGGACGGTGGTGGAGCGCGTTGGCGGTGCTGGTGCTCGCTGGCGTGGGCGCCATGCTGCTGGGTCCGGTGACGCCCGGCGCGGAATCGCACGATCGAGTGGTTCTGCGGGACCACACCGAGCCGCCCTTCGATCCAGCGGATCACCCCAGCCCCTTGAACGGCTACCGCCGGTTCACGAACGGGCCGTACTTCGCCGGCGAGTCCGAAGCCGGCAAGGCGCCCGTAGGACCGGCGGCGACCGGATGGCGTACGACCGAGCTCTTCCGGGTCTCGGGTCTGCCCAGCGATCAGCGACTCCGGTTGGCCACGCTCGACGCGTACGACGGCTCGGTGTTCGACGTCGCCCCGGGGTCGTCATCGTCCGGTCACTTCGAGCACGTCGGCTCGGTCCTGCCGGCGTCACCAAGCGAGGACGGGCGAGCGACTTCGGAGGAGACCGTCACGATCGAGGTGCTCCAGGGTGACGACCACGGCGCGTACCAGGACATCTGGCTGCCCATGCCCGAGCGAGCGCAGTCCATCACCTTTGATGCCGGCAGCGAGCAGCGACTCCTCGAACTGCAGTCGGAACTGCACCTCAATCCTGCAACTGGCACTGCAGCCATGGCCGGGCGACTCTTGCCTGGTGATCGCTACGAGGTGGTCGCCGACGTTCCCGCGTTTCGACCCGACGAGGAGACCCTGGCCGCTTGGCGCGCTGCCGGGTCGGGGAAGGGTACCGCCGCGAGCCAGTACCCGATCGAAGCCGTCCAGTCCCAGGCCTCACAGTTCGTTTCGGGCACGTTGTGCCCCGACTCCTCGGGGGACGGTGCGGCCGATGCGCCGGCCGGGAGTACGACTTCGGCCTATGAGCGTGCCGAGGCGATCGCAGCGGAACTTGTGCGGTGCGGGGCATTCAGCGATGGCAACGGCATCGGTGATGAGTCTCGCCCCGGTCACAGCGTGTGGCGCCTCGACGGCATGCTGGCAACCGATGGAGGCGGCCGCACCGAGGCCGCTGGTCTGATCGGCAACGGTGAGCAGTACGGCGCACTGGCTGCGCTTGTCGCTGATGCGCTGAGTGTGCCGAGCCGAGTCGTGATGGGATTCCGTTCGCTCGACGAGAGCGAGGCATGGCGGGAGGCGCACGGTGTGTCCGCGAAGGCAGTCGATGATGAAGGCGACCGTCTGCTGACCGGCTCGGATGTGACGGCGTGGATCGAGGTCGAGCTCGAGAGCGTCGGTTGGGTCCCCGTGTGGGACGTCGTGCCGGATCAGATCAAGCCGATCCTCCGCCCGGAGCCGGATCCGCCGACGCCTCAGAATCAACCGCCACCCCCGCCGCCGTCGATTCCGCCGAGCGACGAGGAGGTCGCCGACGCGGACCGCTCCGACCGACGGGACACGACCGAGGACGGCGGGTTCATCCTTCCGGGATGGGTGCTCAGGGCAGCGGGAGCGGTTCTTCTGCCCGTGCTGGTAATCGGTGCCGTCACGGGTCTGATCAGCTGGCTCAAGTCGCGACGGCGCGAGCGGCGGCGCACCCGAGGCACGTCCGACGAGCGGATCGCAGGCGGCTGGGACGAAGTGATCGACCTCGCAGCTGATCTGGGCAACCCGGTGCCCGCGCTCGCGACCCGTCACGAGCAGGCGAACTTCGTTGCTGACGAACACGTGGTCACCCTCGCAGGCCGCGCCGACGCACTTGTCTTCGGGCCGACCGACATCGCGTCAAACCTCGTAGAGCAGTACTGGCACGAGGTGGACGCAGCGCGCAGCTCGATGACGTCGAACGTCTCCCGGTTCGGACGCTGGAAGGCGCTGGTGAACCTGGCGTCGTTCCGGCCGGCCCGCCGCGACGCCACATCGTACGCGGCACGTGACGACGCCCTCCCTGATCCCGCGGCTGTGGAGCACTGATGCATTTCAAGTTGAACCTGTCCCGGCCCGACGGATCCCATGCCGACCTGCAGGTCACCGTCGACGCGGACTGCACGATCGGCCACCTCGCCGATCGGCTTGCGCAGTCGGACCCGGTGGCTCCGACCGCCACTGGTTCCACGCTGGTGCTGGCAGGACCGCAGTCGTCGATCGTGCTGGACCGGCGCGTGCCCGTGGTGGAGTCGGGGCTGCACTCCGGCGCCTCGATCGCACTCGGGGCGGCACCCCGCGACCACGCCGGAGGAGTCGCTGCGACGCTGCAGGTCGTCGGCGGGCCCGACATCGGTCGCCATTTCGACCTGCAGCCGGGCTCCAACACGGTCGGGCGTGGCCGCCAGTGTGCCGTGCAGCTCGCCGACCCGATGGTGTCGACGCTGCATGCCCGAGTGATCGTGAGCGGCGACACGGTCGAGGTGGTCGACGAGAACTCGTCCAACGGCATCGTGATGGGCGGCGAACAGGTCTCGCGGGTGGTGCTCGCCCACGGTGACCAGATCGTGCTGGGCGAGGACGTGATCACGGTGACGGCCCGGCGCCACGGCGACTCGACCGTCGGGTTGATCGGGTCCGGGGAGGCCAGCGTCGAGTTCAATCGATCGCCACGCGTCGATCCGACCTACGAGGGCGTCGAACTGATCGCACCCGAGCCGCCAGGTCCGGCGAAGCAACAGCGGTTCCCCGTGGCGTCACTCGTTGCGCCGCTGGTCATGGGCGCCATCCTCGTCCTCGCGCTCGAGAACTGGCAGGTGGCCCTATTCATCTGCCTCTCTCCGTTCGTGATGCTCGGAGGCTGGTACGAGACCCGCCGGGCGAACCGACGCGAGCACGAGGAATCGGTCGCAGCCTTCCACGGGAACCTCGCGGAGCTCCTCTCTAAAGCGACCTCGGCCCAGGACGAAGAACGAGCTCGCCGGCTCGTCGAGCATCCGGGCACCGCTGATGTGGTCGGAGCGATCGCCGAGCGCTCGCCACTGCTGTGGACGCGTCGTCCCGAGCACAGCTCATTCATGGAGCTCCGGCTCGGGCTCGGAGCGCAGGACTCCCGGGTCCGGTTCAATCGCATTGCCACGCGTAGCTCACTACCGGAGTTGACCGCCGAGCTCGACGCCGTCGTCGACCGCTTCCACGCCGTCGACCGTGTACCGGTGGTGGCGTCCTTCGACACTGCGGGGTCGATCGGCGTGAGCGGGAGCGGCGAGGGAGCACTGGCGGTCGCCCGAGGTGTGCTCCTCCAGCTCGTCGGTATGCACTCGCCGGCCGAGCTCGTGCTGTGCTCATTGGCGTCCGCCTCGTCTGCACCGCAGTGGGAGTGGATCAAGTGGCTCCCGCACACCTCATCGGAGCAGAGCCCGCTCGCGTCCTCCCAACTCGCGGCCTCGCCACCGACATGCTCGAACTTGGTCGCCGAGCTGACTGACCTGATCACGGAACGACACGACGTGTCCGCTGCGGGCGAGGGCGGCCCGCGGGATTTCCCTCGGATCGTCGTCCTCGTCCTTGACGATGCCCCGGTGGAACGCAATCGCCTCGTGTCGCTCGCCGAGTCGGGTCCGGCTGTCGGTGTGCACCTGCTCTGGTTGGCCCAGCGAACCGCCGAGCTCCCGGCGGCTTGCCGTTCGTTCCTCGAGGTTGACGAGGGAGGGGCGTCCACCGGTCGGGTCGTCGAGGCCGAACTGACGAAGCCAGTACTCGTCGAGCCGGTCAGCGCGTCGGACGCCGCCGCCTTGGCGCGCTCATTGTCGCCCGTCGTCGACGCCGGAGCACTGGCCGATGATCAGAGCGACCTTCCGCGGTCGGTCTCGTTTCTGGCCGACGCCGGACTTGAGTTGGCCGAGCGACCCGACGCGGTGCTCGATCGCTGGCGGGAGTCGCAGTCTGTGTTCCCACCATCGGAGTTCCCGCCGGCGGCTCCTCGCCCGTTGTCGCGCCGGACGCACACGCTCCGAGCCCTCGTTGGCCGCGGCAAGGGCGACAATCTCTACCTCGATCTTCGGGCACACGGCCCGCACGCTCTCGTCGGCGGCACCACTGGTGCCGGCAAGAGCGAGTTCCTGCAGAGCTGGATCATGGGCATGGCCTCTGCTCACGGTCCACAGCGCGTGACGTTCCTCTTCATCGACTACAAGGGCGGGGCCGCGTTCGCCGAGTGCATCGAGTTACCGCACTGCGTCGGCCTGGTCACGGATCTCAGCCCCCACCTCGTCCGCCGTGCGCTCACGTCCTTGCGAGCGGAGCTGCACCACCGGGAGCGTCTCCTCAATCGGCACGGGGCCAAGGATCTCGCTGAGATGGAGTCCGCTGGGCACCCCGACACCCCACCCAGCCTGGTGATCGTGGTGGACGAGTTCGCCGCCCTCGTCCAGGAGGTCCCCGAGTTCGTCGACGGAGTGGTCGACGTCGCCCAACGAGGGCGATCACTGGGGTTGCACCTGATCCTCGCGACGCAGCGTCCGGCGGGTGTCATCAAGGACAACTTGCGTGCCAACACCAACCTCCGCATCGCGCTGCGAATGGCGGACGACGACGACAGCCGCGACGTGATCGGAACGACCGAGGCCGCCTCCTTCGACCCCTCGCTGCCGGGTCGAGCGGTCGCCAAGACCGGACCGGGTCGCCTCACGTCGTTCCAAGCCGGGTACCTCGGCGGGTGGACACGTCGAGAGGCCCCTCTCCCGTCGATCGACGTCGTGCCGTTCGGATTCGGTGCAGGAGCCGAGTGGCAGTTGCCCGAGTCGGCCCTCAAGATCGACCACGGTGATCGTGGTCCGTCCGACATCACTCGGCTGGCGACTCAGATCGCTGCGGCAGCGAAGTCGGTCGCGCTGCCAGAGCCCCGACGCCCTTGGTTGCCGGACCTGAACTCCCTCTACGAACTCGGTTCCCTGACGATGGCGCGGCGCGACGACACGCTTGCGTTCGGCGTCATCGATGACCCGGCGCACCAGGAGCAGCGCGTGGTGTCGTTCCTGCCGGATCGCGACGGCAACATGGCGGTCTACGGCACGGGCGGTACCGGCAAGTCGACCTTCCTGCGGACCTTGGCGGTATCGGCAGGCTTGACGGTGCGTGGAGGCCCGTGTGTGGTCTATGGCCTCGATTTCGGCTCCAGGGGCCTGACGATGCTCGACGCGTTGCCTCACGTCGGCTCGATCATCGGAGGCGACGATCATGAGCGTGTCGCCCGATTGATCCGTCAACTCCGAGAGACCGTCGACGAGCGAGGGGTGCGATATGCGGCAGTCCAGGCGGGCAGCATCGGTGAATACCGATCCGCTGCGGGCGAGCCGGACGAACCGCGCATTCTGGTGCTCGTCGATGGGATGGGTGCGTTCCGGAATGCGTATGAGAGCTCCGAATACACCCACCTCTTCGAGATGTTCCAGTCCGTGGCGAGTGATGGGCGCCAGGTCGGAGTCCACGTCGTCGTCTCCGCCGATCGTGTAGGGGCGGTTCCTGCTGCACTGGGAAGCTCGATCCAGCGTTCTCTCGTCTTACGCTTGGCGTCAGAGAACGACCTGATGACACTCGGAGTTCCGGCGGACGGATTCGGGCCGAACAGTCCGCCGGGCCGCGGCTTCATGGACGATGCTGAGATCCAGGTCGCAGTGCTCGGCGGCAGCCGAAACGTGGCGGATCAAGCCGCCGCCATCGAACGCCTTGGCACTCGGCTTCTCAAGGAGGGCGCAGTGGGGGCACCTGAGATCCGCCGCCTCCCCGAATACATCGAGCTTCGGTCACTCACCGCTCTTGCCGAATCAACGACTTTGCCGGTCTTCGGCCTGGACGACGAGGCGCTCGGACCTGTGGGGTTCGACCCGTCCCTCCCGATCCTCGTGGCTGGTCCCGCCGGCAGCGGCCGGACCACAGCAGTTGAAACGTTGGTCACAGCTCTATGGCGAGAGTGCCCCGCAGCTCGGCCGATTCTCCTGGGCCCACGCCGTTCGGGCCTTGCAGGGCTCGGGCTCTGGCACCGTGCTGCGGTCGGAGTGGATGCGGTCGCTGCCCTTGCAGCCGAACTCGTGGAGCAACTCGAAGCGGACCACCTCGACGATTCTCACGTGTTGGTGATCGAAGGGATCGGGGAGTTCCTGAACACCCCGGCGGACTACGTGCTCGCCGACGTGGTGAAGCTCGCTCGATCCAACGGGCTCACGGTCATCGCCGAAGGCGAGACGTCAACGCTCGGCGGGTCGTGGCCACTCCTGTCGGGAGTGAAGGGCGCCCGTCAGGGGCTCATCCTCCAGCCGGACCAGATGGACGGCGACTCGTTGTTCCAGACGAGTCTCGGGCGGGTGAAGCGAGCGGACTTCCCGCCCGGCCGAGGCATGTACGTACGAGCCGGGAGGGCTGCCCGGGTACAGGTCGCAAGGGCATGAATCGACGCTGATCCGGGGGAGTCCTCCCCATTCCTGCCCTACGGAACGCTCCGTACGGTGAGGGCATCAAGAACGACGGCGAGCGCCGCCGACCGCAGCAGCGGGAGAGAGCGTCGGGCAACTCGCTCGACGGGAGAGAAGGAGAGAGAACATGGCATTCGTCGGAATGGTGGTCGAAGAGGTTCGTCAGACCGGGAACGAGCTCAAGCAGATCTCGTCCGAGATCCAGGGGCTGATGAACCGTCTCGAGTCGCGGGTACAGGGGACGACCTGGCAGGGGCCGGACGCGGACCGGTTCAAGAACGAGTGGTGGCCGCAGCACCGAAGCAACCTTCAGCGGATCTGCGCCGACCTCGAGGGCCTTGGCCAGAGCGCGATGAACAACGCGAGCGAGCAGGAGCAGGCGTCCAACGCCTGACGGAATCGAGTGGGCGACGCGGCCGAGGTTCGATCGATT